>CANJVS010000139.1 GCA_947477755.1 Verrucomicrobiaceae bacterium
ACGCGATCAGCCTCCTCACCGCGTGCGGAGAGGATGATCACCGGCGTGCCGGGCCGGTGATCACGAAGAGCGCGCAGAATCTCAAAACCGTTGTGGTTCGGCAGCACGAGATCCAGCAGCATGAGGTCAAAGGTCGCCTTCTGCGCCAGCTCCATTCCAGCTGATCCTTCCGCAGCCTCAAGGACGGTGTAACCGGTGAAGCGCAAGGCATCCGTCACACCGCGCCGGATGGCGCTGTCATCTTCAACAACAAGGATGGTTGGCATGGCAGGAGTTTGCAGTGGTTGGCGGGAGTTTGCGATAGTTTGCAATGGTTTGGGAGGTTTGGTCAACCACCGCAAACGCGCGAAGCGCCAACCACTGCCAGCCATCGCAAACAGTCATTTGAACTCGATGGCCTTCTTCGCGGCCTGCTCGCGCACGGCTTGGACGATGACTTGATCCAGCGTGTCATTTGATCCTTTTTCCTTGGCTTTTTCGGCGACGTATTTCTGACGATCTTCACTGAGCTTCTTGATGTCGCTCTGGATCTTCGTGCGCTCGGCGGCCTTTTGATCGACGAAAGCCTGCCTGGCATCAGGCTTCAGATCCTTGAGTTCTTTTGGCAACTCTTCTTCACGCACGGCTTCCAGCTTCACTCCGTCTTTCTTGACCGCATCCACGAGGTCCCAAGTGCTGTTTTTATAGAGGGTGGAGGCTTTGGTCACGGCGCGCTGCACGGCAGCTCCCGCTTTTTCAAAGAGACTGGCATTCTTGTCCTGCGCCGCCTGGTTCGAGGCTCCCCGTGCACCATCTTTGCCATAGGTGATGTAGGTGTTGTTCAGTTCAATGCTCAAACGCGTGATCTCTTTGTCCTGCGGTGCTTCGATGTGAACGACGGCCTTGTCCTGATCGATGGTTAGGAAGCGCCCTTCAGCGAGAACAGCACCGGTGCGCCAGCCTCCGTTCTCGCCTTCGCTGCGATTGCCGCAGTGGATGGTGTTGACCACGACACCCTTTTGAATGGCACCCTTGCAGGAGTCGTTCGGGTTGATCGGGCCCTGGGTGAATGGCTCGTTGCCGGCGATGAAGATGGCTTTGTAGGTCCTGCCGCTGTTGTCCCAGCTGAGTTTGTCCAGCGCCTCGCGAATCACCGCGCCGCAATATTCGTCACCGCCGCTGGTGGTGAGTTTGAAAAGCTGCTCGGAAACTTGATCGAGGTCGCGGGTGAAGGGCAGCACCTGGCGGATGTAGTTGGTGCCGATGCTGAGGCGGTTGTTGCCATATTCATAGAGGGCAACCTGCACGACGGGCGTTTTATCGCCCTGCTTCGCGTCGTTGAACTCGTTGACGATTTTCCAGAGCTGGCTTTTCGCCTGTTCGATGAGTCCGTCCATGCTGTTGCTGGTGTCCAGCAGGATGGCGATTTGCACCAGCGCTTCGTTGTCGCGGATGGATTTGTCACTGGCCGGTTCTGTCGCATGCAGCAGGGCTGCGCTGGCGATGAGACCGAGGGTGGTGTGGCGGAGGAGTTGGGTAAGTGCTTTCATGGCAACGCCAGTCTGCGCGCCGCCATGAAGGGCGTCTGTAAAGCGAGTGTAAAATGACGAGGATTGACACCGGCGCTGGTCACGGCAAGGAAAGAGGCATGTCACTTGTCGCCAGTCTGTATCCCGCCCTGAAACCTTGGCTTTTCCGAATGGATGCCGAGCGCGCCCATGAATGGACGACGCGGATGATGCGGATCGCGAATGGTTTTGGGCTGCTCACGCTGGGGCAATCTGAAATCCAAAACCCGAAATCCGAAATTGAATGTCTCGGACTGAAGTTTCCCAACGCGCTGGGCCTGGCGGCAGGCATGGACAAATCCGCGTCCGCCATTGAAGCCTGGGCCGCACTCGGATTCGGGTTTGTCGAGGTGGGCACCCTGACACCGCGCCCGCAACCCGGGAATCCCAAACCGCGCCTGTTTCGCCTGCCGGAACACGAGGCGCTGATCAATCGCATGGGCTTTAACAATCCCGGCATTCACGCGGCCGTGAAGCGACTGGAGAAGCGGCGCACCAAGGCAGTGGTCGGCGTGAACATCGGCAAGAATTTCGACACACCGAATGACGCAGCCGTGAATGACTACCTGTATTGCCTGAAGGCGGCCTATCACGTGGCGGATTACATCGCCGTGAATATTTCATCGCCCAACACCAAGGGCTTGCGCGACTTGCAGGCCGAGGAATCGATCCGGCAACTGCTCGCGGCTTTGAAGAAAGAACAGGCGTCTCTGCAAATGGAGCACGGAAAAAAAGTGCCCATGCTGGTGAAGATCGCACCAGATCTGGAAGCCGAACAGATTGAGGCTCTGGCGCGCGTCTTCAATGAACTCGCCGTCGATGGTGTGATCGCCACGAACACCACGATCAACCGCGCCGCCGTGGCCGGTCATCTACTGGAAAAAGAAGCGGGCGGTCTCAGCGGCGCGCCTGTGCGCGAGCGCTCGACGCAGGTGATTCAGGCCTTCCGCGCGCTGCTGCACAAACAAACTCCGATCATCGGCGTGGGCGGCATTCTCAGTGGAGCGGATGCAGTGGAGAAGCTGAAAGCCGGTGCCGCGCTGGTGCAGGTTTATTCAGGACTCGTCTATCGCGGTCCGGGATTGGTGCGGGAGGTTCTGGAGGCGATCCGATAGCTCAGGACAGCTTGCGCTTGAAGTCCTCATAGCCAAAGCGGCGCACCACGCGGAGCACGCCGGTCTCGGGATCGTAGAGGTCGATGTCGGGATGAGGGACGCCATTGAAGGTGCTGGTTTTCACCATCGTGTAATGGGCCATGTCGGTGAAGACGAGCTTCTGACCGATCTCCAGCGGCGCGGGAAAGCTGTACTCATTGATGACATCGCCCGCGAGGCAGGTCATGCCGCCGAGCCGGTAGGTGTAGGGCAGCACGCCGGGCAGATCACTGCCGATGATGTGCGGACGATACGGCATCTCAAGCGTGTCGGGCATGTGCGCGGTGGCGGAGGTATCGAGGATCGCGGTGGGGATGTCCGTCGGGACAATGTCCAGCACGCTGGCGATGAGGTAGCCGGTGTTCAGGGCGATGGCCTCGCCGGGCTCCAGATAGACTTCCTTGCCCCAGCGCTCTTTGAAACTGCAGATGACGCGCACGAGGCGTTCCACGTCATAGTTGTTGCGCGTGATGTGGTGACCGCCGCCCATGTTCACCCAGCTCACTTGCGCGAGCAGTTTGGGGAATCGCTTCTCCACGGCGGCCAGCGTGCGCTCCAGGACATCGCTGTCCTGCTCGCAGAGCGCGTGAAAATGCAGCCCCTCGAGGCCGGTGAGATCTTCCTTGTCCAAAGTCTCCGCGCGGGTGCCCAGGCGGCAGCTTGGCGAGCAGGGATCGTAGAGGCTGCACTCCACCTCGCTGTGCTCGGGATTCACGCGGATGCCGGGGCTCGGGGCGTGCTTCCCGGCAGCGCGGGCGACATCGAGCATGGGTTTCCATTTCTGCCACTGTGTGGGCGAATTAAAACTGATGTGATGGGCGATGGGGATGATCTGCTCCATCTCCGCCTGCTTGAAGGCCGGGGCATAAACATGCAGCTCCTTGCGAAACTCCTCATGACCGAGCAGCGCCTCATGCAGGCCGCTGGTGCAGCAGCCATGCAGGTACTCGCGCACCAGGTCAAAGGTGGAGAACATCGAGAAGCCCTTGAGCGCCAGCAGGATTTTCGCGCCCGAATCACGCTGCACCTGCGCCAGTTTTTCGAGGTTCTTTTTCAAGAGGCCGCGATCCACGACATAAGCGGGTGTCTCGACCGTGCCGACATCGAAAGCGGGAGCGGGCTGCTCAAAAACATGCGGAGGTGTGGGTGCCATACGCTTTGGGTGATAGCGATGTTGAGAGCCCCTGCCAGCAGGATTGTGGATTGTGTCACATTTGCTTGGTTCAGCTTGCCACCCGGCGTGACCCCGTGATAAACCGGGGACGTCATGCAAAAATCCTTTCGCTGTCTCAGCCTTTTGCTGTGTTTGGGCTCGCCTGTTCTGATGGCCGCACCTCGTCCCTGGACTGATTCCACGGGGCGCAAGGTGGATGCCGAATTCGCCGGCATGCAGGGAGACAGCGTCTTGCTGAGGCTGATGGACGGGAAAACGGTGCCCTTCCCGATGATCCGGCTGAGTGCGGAAGATCAGGCCTTTGCCAAGACCCAGGTGGCTGGCGGAGGTGGCTCTCCGGCTCCTCAAAATGCCTCACCGGCAAAAGTAGACGCCACACGTGTGCCCATCGAGAAACGGACCTGGCCGGAGAATGTGGTGGTGCCTTCACGCTCAATCGAGATCGCGGCGACATCGGAAAATCCGGCGGCGCGAAAGTACGTGTATCAGTCTGAAGCGTTCGAATTCAGTTCCCAGGCTAAACTGGCGGGCAGTGTGATGAAGGAAGTCGCGCGCACCTTTGAGTCCACCAAGTCGCTCATTGAAGCACTGCCCTGGGGTGTCCAGTGCAAGCCACCGGAAGGAATGCCGCGGTTTTTAGCGGCGCTTTACGAAACGCGCGCGGACTACGTCGCGGCTGGCGGGCCGGAAATGTCAGGCGGTGTCTACAGCAGCGGGGACAAGATTTTTAAAATCCCCTTTCAAAGCCTGGGCATGGAGAAGCGCGGCCAGACTTACTTCAAAGATGACAACTACAGCAACGGCACGCTGGTCCACGAGATCACGCATCAGCTCATGCATGACTACCTGGGCTTCCTGCCGAAATGGGTGATCGAGGGCACGGCGGAGTACACGGAGATGCTGCCTTACAAGGCTGGAACATTCCGCGCCGACAATCACAAAAGCGGGATCAAGGCGGATGTGGAAGAGTGGCAGCAGCGGGGGGGGTTCATGCTGGATCTGGGCAAACTCCAGGCGCTCATGACCATGACCCGCGACCAATGGGATGCTGAGTGCGCCACCCCGCAGGCCATGGCGGCCATGTACCACCGCTCCCAGCTTCTGGTGTACTTTTTCTGTCATTTGGACGGCGACAAGAAAGGCACGCGCTTCATCAAATTCATGGATGCCGCCTATGCGCAAGTGGCCGAACTGCGCGCCTTCTTCGCCGACCCCCGGGTGAAGCGCATGGAGGGCGGACGGTTCAGCTATCCCACGAGCTTTCCACCTCCGGACATGAAGCCTGACTCGGCTCCCTTCAAGAACCTGGGCATCCTGCTCGGTGAGCGCAGCTATGAAAAAATCGCCGCGGAAATCATCGAGGGCTACAAGAGCATC
This sequence comes from Verrucomicrobiaceae bacterium, assembly GCA_947477755.1. Lineage (GTDB taxonomy): Bacteria > Verrucomicrobiota > Verrucomicrobiia > Verrucomicrobiales > Verrucomicrobiaceae > Prosthecobacter. The sequence goes on from CANJVS010000139.1 coordinate 5,253, forward strand.
GGCCTCAAGGTGATGGTGCGTTGAGACCCGGATCGGACAACCACCGCCTCGGCATTTCCCAGGGCGCGAGCGCTGCACAGGCCCTGGCTTTGAACTCCTGCGTCAGCTCTTCCGGATGCAGCGCCAGAGTGCACACCACATCCTGCACACGTTCGGGATCACGACTCGGACTGCCATGAATCCGGACCGCTGAAACCTCCACAACCGCGCTGATCTTCGCGGCGATTTCAGCCGGACTGAGCTTGCGGCTGGCGACATTGATGCCAGCGCCGAGGCAGCGCTCAAACAGGAGCTGGCTCCCGTTGATCCGGACCACATCCGAGGTCAGATGCCACGCTGATTCAAACAGTTCGTTAGGCAGCGTCTCATCATAACCGAGACCTACGGCATCACTGCACACCAGGAGTCTGCCGTCAGCATTCGCCGCCGCCTCCACGCCCGGCAGCAGCGCGCCGAGGTCATCGGATGAAAGCCGCGCGCCGGTCGTGGCATCGTAGCTGATCGCGCCGCACTCGCTGGTGCCGTAGAGATTGTGCAGTTTCAGGCCGAAGGCTTCACGCACCCGCGACTCAAGCTCCAGCGTGAGAACTGAGCCGGCCGAGACGGCGAGATGCACATGACTCAGGTTCAAACCCGAGAGCACCCACGCCTTCCACATCGCAGGCACACCGGGCAGGAAGGCGCGTTCGTGTTGTGCCAGAGCTTCGCTGATCCCCGCCGGGAAAGCCGTGGGCAGCCAATGCGTGGGCAGGCCATGGAGCAGGGTTTGTAAAACCGTCGTCGTGAGACCGAACGAATGCGCCACGCTGAGCGGTGCCAGCGCGACACCGCAGTCCTGCAAACCCAATGCCGCGTGCAACCGGTCCACATCGGCCGCCATTTGATCAAAGCTGAAGAACTGGCAACGCCGCAGGCCTGAACTGCCCACCGTCTGCTTGACCAGGGCCGTGCCCGGTGGCGGTGCCGAGACGGGCACTCGCCGCTGGCGATCCTTTTCCACCACGTGCACCGGGTATCCGGTGAGAAACCCCGCCAGCAACGCCACGATGACCTCCAGGCCATCTCCCTGAGCCTGATAGAACCGGCCAAGCTGCGGGCAGGTTTGCGATGGCAGTTCACGCGCCAGCTTTTCCAGTCCGTGGTAAGAAACGCAGCCGTCAGAATGCCACAGGGCGATCTCGTCACCCTGTGCGTTCAGGATTTGTTTCCAGCGTTTACCAAACATTTGACACTCCCTGCCACGCGCCGTTAAACCGGTGTGCGCAGGCTCTGACAGTGCCAGTTTGAGCCGCGTGTTCAAGCGCAGGAATCCATCTGGACTCGCGTGAGGTTCTCTATTCATCTCCATCGTGCCCCTCCCCCCATCTGAACGCATCCTCATCACCGGTGCCGGGATCGTCTCGCCGCTCGGTCTCGACTGGCGGGAGAATGAGACCTCCTTCCGCGCGAACCGGATGAATTTCACGCCGGTGACGGCGTTTGATGTCAGCGCGCGCATCGCCAAAACCGCCGCGCAGGTGGAGCTGCCGGACGAGCGTCTCTTTGCCAAACTGCCACGCCGGCGCGACCACCTGATCGACAGGGGAACCAAGATGCTTTTGCTCGCCATGCGTGAGGCCCTGGCGATGGCGAAGCTGCCAGACATGAAGGGCATCGATGCCATCATCATCGGCACATCGGCGGGTGCGATGGGCATCGGCCAGGAATACTTCCGTCATGCGCGCAGCAGTCCGTCCAAACAGCCCGGCCAGTTGTTGCGGGTGGAG
>CANJVS010000140.1 GCA_947477755.1 Verrucomicrobiaceae bacterium
TTCATGGGGCCGAACATGTGCATCACCACCGCCTGCGCGACCTCGAATAACAACATCGGTGAAGCCTGGCGCATCATCAAATTTGGTGACGCTGATGCCATCGTCTGCGGTGGTTCCGAGGCCTCCATCCGCCCCTGTGGACTGTCAGGATTCGCCAATATGAAGGCACTCTCCCTTCGCAATGACGAGCCCGAGCGCGCTTCCCGCCCCTGGGACAGAGACCGTGACGGATTTGTCATGGGTGAGGGTTCCGGTGTTGTCGTCATTGAAGAGCTTGAACACGCCAAAAAGCGCGGTGCCACCATTTACGCCGAACTCGTCGGTTACGGCGTCACCGCCGATGCGTACCACCTCACCGCCCCGCATCCGGAAGGTCTCGGCGCCGCCAAGTGCATGGAGATGGCCCTGCGTCATGCCAAACTGAACCCGACCGATGTCAGTTATGTCAATGCTCACGCCACTTCGACTCCGGTTGGTGATCTTTGTGAGCTGCGCGCCATCAAGCGCACCTTTGGTGACTATGCCACCAAGGGACTCCTTGTATCCGGCACCAAGTCCATGACAGGCCACCTGCTGGGGGCCGCCGGCGGCATTGAACTCGTCGCCTGCATCTATGCCCTGCGTGATCAGGTCGTTCCGCCGACCATCAACGTCGAAAACATCGACCCTGAAGTTGATGTCGACATCGTTGCGAACACCGCCCGTCCCGCAAAACTCACCACCGCCCTAAGCAACAGCTTCGGATTCGGCGGACACAACTCGGCGCTTCTCATCAAGAAGTTCGAGGATTGAGGTTAAGCATTAGCCAAACACTGCCTTGTCGAGCGCCTGTTGCAGGACGCTGAGTGACTCCTTGTCACGCAGCTTGTCGCCCTTGGCGGTTTGGATGTAGATGGCGTCGATGGCGACGCCTTTTTCCGTGTTGATCCGGGCGTGGGTGACGCTGAGGTCGAGTTTGCCGATGGCGATGAAAAGGTCGTAAAGCAGGCCGAGCCGGTCCACGACCTGAAGTTCGGCCACGGTCTGGTCGGGCGAGACATCGTTGTTGAGGAAAACACGCTGCGGGATCTCGGCCATGACTTCATCAAAGTCGGGGATGGCCTTGCGCGTGGAGGCGATGTCCGGCGAGAAATCGAATGTCTGATGGAGGAAGGCCGTCCGCACGGTTTGCTCGACCCGCTGACGCGCGCTTTTGTTCGTGACGGCGGCGAAGTTGGTGTTGCACACGCGGAACATGTCCAGCACGAGGTTGTCACCCCGTTTGTAGAGATCGGCGCTTAGGATGTTGATGCCCTGGGCGGCGAGTGCGCCTGAAATGCGGGCGAGCAGCAGGTGCCGGTCCCAGCAGGTTACGGTAAGCTCGCTGTAGCCCTGCTCGATGTGATCCTCCCAGGTCATGACTGGAAGTAGTCCGGACTCTGCGTCCTCCTGGGTGAGTTGGATGAAGAACTGGCGGAACTGGCGGATATGGGCGGCGACCTGTGCAGGCTCGCGGAAGTTGAAGTAGCTGCGCGGCATGTGCATGAAGTGCGCGCTGATTTCCTCGTCGTAATCCGCTTCCAATTCCTTGCTCACCGCTTTGCGCACCTCATCCAATGGCACGGCGATGCGGCGCATGAAATCGGCAGGAGCGTCGAGATATTGAAGGGTGTTGTAGTAGAGTTGTCGGATGGAGGCTTCCTTGTAGCCTGACCAACTCGCATCACTGGTGCCCTTCGAGTCCGCATAAGTCATGATCAGCAGGGCGTCGAGGTACTCCTTGGTCTTCACGACGGAGGCGAATTCGTTGATGACTTTTGGATCTTCAAGGTTCGTCGTGGTCGCAGTCCGGTACATCAGCAGGTGGTTGTCCACGAGGAAGAGCAGCATCTTGCGGCGCTCGCCCTTGATCTGGAGGCGGCGGCACACGGCATCGGCCATGACCGTGCTCTCCGCATCGTGGGTTTTCGTATTGGCGGCACGGCCGGCATCATGCAACAGCAGGGCCAGATACAGGATGGTCGGCTGGTGCAGGTCGTGAAAGAGCTGCTGATAAAGAGCCAGGCCGGGATTCGGCGGGCCGCTGAGTTCATCCAGCTTGTCCAGGGTGCGCAGCGTGTGCTCGTCTGCGGTGTATCTGTGGAAGAACTCATGCTGAACCAGGCAGGTGAGCGCGCCAAACTCTGGCATGTAGCGGCCGAGAAATCCGACCCGGTGCATCTGCCGCATGATGCGCGCGACATCGCCTTTCTGGGAAAGGATGGCGAGGAAGGTCTCTCGCACGCCTTTGTTGTAGCGGTAGCTGACATTCACCAGGCGGAAGCTTTCCTGCATGATCTGAAACAGCTCGGGGCTGAGCCTCAAATGCCGCTGCTGGGTGTGCAGGAAGCTGCGCATGATCCGTGTGGGATCGTCCTTGAAAAGGCTTTTCTCCTCCGGAAACAAGCGCTCATCGCGGGAGATGAAGCCGTCAAACTTTTCCAGGCGTTTCTGAGCCGTCTTGCGCCTGACCATGAAACTGAGCAGGCCCTTGCGCGAGCCGACTTCATCGATGGCCTGAAGGTGAAAGCGGTCCATCACTTCGCTGCTGCGCTGCAGGATGTTGCGCGTGGCCGTGTAGTAATCGCGCATGAAAGCCTCGATCCGGCGCAGGATGCGCTTGTGGCGGTAGCCTAGATTGGAGGCGACGACTCCCTGGAGGCGGAGGGTGAGCACATCACTGGCACGGCGCTCGGAGTAATGCATTTCGTTGCGCGTGCGCAGGATGAGGTCGTAGGCCTGTTCCAGTTCACGCCAGCCTGCAGGAGAGAGCAGACCCTTTTCCACCAGGTCCTTCGGGTTCAGCGTGCGGTGCTTGGCATAGGACATCCAGATGAGGTTTTGATAATCACGCAGGCCGCCGCATCCGGATTTCACATTCGGTTCCTGCATGCAGTGCGTCCCGCCATGCTTGGCGTGGCGCTGGTTCAGGTCCTGCTGGCGCAGCCTGAGAAATTCGACCTCCTGCCTGGCCATGCATTCCTTGTCAAAGCGGGCGCGGAATTCTTTGAATGCCCTCTCATCACCGCAGAGCAGCCGCGCCTCCATGAGGGCCGTCTTGGTCTGCATGTCTTCATTCGCCAGCAGCAGGCAGTCAGTCACCGAGCGCGTGGCCTGGCCGACCTTGAATTTCAAATCATAAAAATAGAGCAGGTACTCGCCGATGAGGCGGGCGGTATCGGGTGAGACGTGGGAGTTGCTGCCCGGCAGCATGAAGGTGAGGTCAATGTCGCTGCCCGGACTCATCACACGGCGCCCGTAGCCGCCATGCGCGATCACGCTGATGTTCATCTTTGCCCTGATTTCCGGCTTCAGCGCAGCCATGCTCTCGGCCCAGAGCTGTCGCACGATGTAGTCGATGACATCGGATCTCATTCGGCAGATCTCCACTCCGCCTAGCCCGGCGCGGTGGCGCTGCTTGATGCGCTGCTCTTTGAGTTTCAGGAAGCGTTTGCACAGCTTCAGGGTTTCAGCGCGGCCGCGCGGCAGGGCGCTTTCTTCACCAAAGATTTTCTGCCCGACTGCCTGGACATGCTTTTGATACTCGCGCTCGGTCATGCGTGCTAAGGATCAAAAAGTGAGCAGCGAGTGGATGGGACCACTCTGGCTGAGTTTCTGCCGACCTTCCAGAAAAGTCAGCTCGATGAAAAACACGGATCCCAGCAGTGTGGCACCAGTCTCTTCAATCAATTTCAGGGCCGCCCCGGCGGTGCCGCCGGTGGCCAGCAGGTCGTCCGCCAGGATCACCCGCTCACCTGATGTGATGGCATCGAGATGCATCTCCACACTGTTGGTTCCGTATTCGAGGCTGTAGTCCACCCCGCGTGTTTTCCAAGGCAGCTTGCCCTTCTTTCTCACCGGCACAAAACCGGCCCCGAGCCGCTGCGCCATCATGGCCCCGAAGATAAAGCCGCGCGCGTCAATCCCCACAACCTTGTCCACTTTTTGATCGATGAAGTTTTCGATCATTCCATCGATGGCGAGACTTATCAGTCGCGGATCGGCCAGCACTGGCGTGATGTCTTTGAAAAGGATGCCCGGCTGGGGAAAATCCGGCACATCGCGGATGGCGGCACGGAGTTGATCGAGGGATTCAGATAGCATGACGCGGCAGTCTGTGGGTCTGCCGCGCCGATGCAAGGAAGAGATGCTCTGAATTTTTTCCGGTTCAGCGACCGAAGGAGAATGACCAGTTCATGCCGCTGTGGTGATGATGGCTGCGATGAGAGGGATTGTACCCGCCACCATATTGTCCATAGGCAGGTGGGCAGTAGGGGCGTGGATTGCACACACTGCAGCCGCAGGATTGACGCTGAGTCACCCATTGGCCGATGGGATTGCCACAGCGGTCATAGCCATAGACTTGATAAACCGCCAGCACCGGGCGACCGCACGGCAGATAGCTGACGATGCGCGGCTGGATGCCATGATTGCATTGATCCCAGGCCTGACTGGCAGAGGGGACTGCGATGCCGAAACTCGTAACCGCAGCGAGGAGGGTGAGGATTTTTTTCATGTTGATGAACTTGGTGTTCGGGAGCTTTCGACGCAGCTCCTCAACGCCTATTCAGCAGCAATGAAAAAAATTCCAGCCGTCAGCAAACCGGTGTGATCAATGGTTTGCCGGCAAAGTGAGCGGACAGATTTTCCACCACGAGCTGTGCCATGGCCCGGCGCGTCTCGTGCGTGGCGCTGCCCACATGCGGCAGCAGCACGGTGTTCACGCAGGCGGTGAGCTGAGCCGGAATGTGCGGCTCATTTTCAAACACATCCAGCCCGGCTCCGCGGATGACCCCGGTCTGCAACGCCTGGATCAGCGCGCCCTCATCCACAACCGAGCCGCGCGCGATGTTGATGAGCGTGCCACCGGCGCCAAGCGCGCTCAGCACGCCGGCATTGATCAGATGTCTCGTTTCATCACCGCCCGGGCAGGCGACGATCAGAAAGTCGGATGTCTCCGCCAGTTCGGCGAGTGAGCCGCAGTAACGGTATTCCACCGGTTGCGGCCGGCGACCGTGATAGGCGATCTTCATGCCGTGAGCTAACAAACGATGCGCAATAGCCTTGCCGATGTGACCGAGACCCAGGATGCCGGCCGTCTTGCCGCGCAGTGCGTGAGCGAGCGGGAAGGCTCCCTGCACCCATGAGCCGGCGCGTGCATGGCGTTCAGCTTCGCCGAGGCGGCGGCTGGTCATCAGCACCAGTGCCGTGGCAATGTCGGCGACATCCTCGGTGAGCACGTCCGGCGTGTTCGTCACACGAATGCCGCGCTGCCGGCAGAGGTTGATTGGCACGCCGTCATAACCGACACCAAAAACGCTGATGATCTCAAGGTTAGGCAGGCTGTTGAGAAGAGACTCCTGCACCGCGAATCCGCCCGTCACGACAAGTGCGCGCGCGTTGGCGGACGGCTTGAGTTCGATTTCATGTTCAGCTTGAATCGGGGCGACAAGAAAATCGGGGAGGGGGGCTGGCAGGTGAATGGCTGGCATGAATGATCAGGTTGAATTATTCGGCAGGTTGACGCTTCCGGTGCTTTCGAACCATGCCCATGTCCTTGAGTTTACGTTGCAGGCTGCGCCGGCTCATGTTCAGCAATTCGGCGGCCTCGCTGCGGTTGTTGCCGCTCCTTTCCAGGGCTTCCATGATGAGCTGTTTTTCCATCTCATGAATATCGAGCGGCGCTTTCGGAGGTGCCTCGTTTGGCGCTGTTGGCCTGACTCCAGGAAGAGTCGGCACGCGCAGCCCGAGCCCGCCCGGCTGGGAAAGGTAGGCCGGCAGATGTTTCGCCATCACGCGGCTGCTGTTGCTCATCACGATGCCGTGCTCGATCGCGGCGCGCAGTTCGCGCACGTTGCCGGGCCAGTCGTAATTCATCAGCATGGGCATGGCGTCTTCACCCAGCGGTTTGAATGCCTTGCCGTTTGAGGCTGACAGCTCTTTGAGGAAATGCTCGGCCAGCACCGGGATGTCGCCTTTGCGCGTGCGCAGTGGCGGCATGTGAATGGTGACCACGCGCAGCCGCCAGTAGAGATCCTCACGAAACTTGCCCTGCTCCACCATCTGCGCCAGATCCTTGTTGGTGGCGGCGATCACGCGCACATCGATTTTAATCGGCCTGCTGCCGCCCACGCGCTCAATCGTTTGTTCGCCGAGCGCGCGCAGCAGTTTCACCTGCGTGCCCGCATCGATCTCGCCGATCTCATCGAGAAAAAGAGTGCCGCCATCCGCCAGTTCAAAGCGGCCGATGCGCTTTTCCTGCGCTCCGGTGAAGGAGCCCTTCTCGTGCCCAAACAGTTCGCTTTCGAGAATCTGCGGTGACAAGGCCGCGCAATGCACCGTCACCATCTTTGCCTTCGGCCTGCCGCTGAGATTGTGAACCGCCCGTGCGACGAGCTCCTTGCCTGTGCCGCTTTCTCCCTCGATCAAAACGGTGGCGCGTGTCGGCGCTACCTGCTGAATCGTTTCCAGGATTGGCTTCAGTGCATCCGCTTTGCCCAGGATGCCCTCGATGGAAAACTTCTGCTCGACCTGCTGCTTGAGCGCCTTGTTCTCGTGCTCCAGGTGCCGGCTGCGGAGTGCCCGCTTCACCAGGAGTTCCACTTCATCGAGATTCAGCGGTTTGGTGACAAAATGATATGCCCCGCGCCGCATCGCCTCCACGGCGGTGTCGACGCTGCCATAGGCGGTCATCATGATGCACACCGGCGGCTTCGGCATTGCCAGCGCCTGTTCGAGCAGCTTCATCCCATTGTCTTCACCGAGTCGCAGATCGGTGAGCATCACGTCGACCTGGTCATTCTTCAGGAACTCCAGCGCCTCCGCTGCATTCGAGGCGACATAGCAGTCGAAA
>CANJVS010000141.1 GCA_947477755.1 Verrucomicrobiaceae bacterium
CGGCTCAATTCATCACGCTGCCACTCGATGCGCAGGATGCTGCGGTGGGCGAATGAAACGGTGGCTGCGGCGCAGAGTGTGGCGAGGACAAAACAGGCGCTGAGCAGCATGGCGGATTCGTCCGCCAGTTCCTGAAGTTGCAGGTTCATTTGCTCATCCACCTCAGCGAGGTGCTTGCTGCTCAGAAGGATGAGATCGTGGATGTGTTTGACGACCTGGTCATGGCTGGTGAACAGGGACTCCAGCACCTCTTCGGGAATAGGCCCTTGTTTGGCCATGGCGCGCGCTGCCGTTTGGGAAAAGACCTGTGTTGCAGTTGCCAGCTTCTGCCACTGTTCGGCATGCGGCGTGCTGGCGGCCTGTTTGGTCAGTCTGGCCACGGCCTTGTCAGCGATTTCCAGCTCCTGAATCCGGGCGGCCCGGTCATTGATACCGGTTCCTGTGGTGAGGCGGTGCAGTGCCAGAGCCAGTGCGTCTTCCTCCGCCTGCACTTCATGCAGGAGGCGGGCAATCAGGACCTGGTCCTTGACCAATGAAGTGGCGCTCCGGCGGATGGCACGGCTGTCCCGCACCGCCACCAGTCCCGCGATGCCGAGCAGCACCACCACGAGGGCAAAGCCGATCACCAATCCCCAGAGCACGGTGCGCTCCGTGATGCGCCGGGAGAAGGGAAAGAAGCTGAAGATCATGACAGGATCAGTCGATCAGGCCGTTTCTCACCGCAAAGCGCACCAGCTCGCCGATGCTGTGCAGATTCAGCTTTTCCATGATCCGCCCGCGGTGCGCTTCGACGGTGTAAACGCTCAGGTTCAGTCCGTTGGCGATGTCCTTGTTCGTTTTGCTTTCGGCAATGAGCTGCAGCACCTCGCGCTCACGCGTGGAGAGCAGATCGATGGGATTGGTGACGTGCTTCCGATAGTCATCGAGGACTGCGTCACTGACTTCAGGACTCAGGTAACCTTTGCCCATGGCGACGGCGCGCACGGCATTGAGAAAGTCGGTCTCGCTGCTGTCCTTGAGCAGGTAGCCCTTGGCTCCCGCGCGCAGGATCTCACGCACGTAGACGGAGTCCTTGTGCATGGAAAGGGCCAGCACGCGCGTCTTCGGCGACACTTTGGCCAGACGGCGCGTGGCTTCGATACCGTTGAGCTCCGGCATCGTCACATCCATCACACACACATCCGGCTGCAGTTCTTCCGCCTTTTCCACGGCCTCGCGGCCATTGGAGACTTCCGCCACGACTTCCATGTCCCATTGCGCGGCCAGAATCATGCGGAAGCCCTGGCGCACGACGGCGTGATCATCGGCGAGCATGATGGTTGTGGGTTTGGTGGCCATGAGAAAAGCTGAAGTTAGAAAGCTGAACGGTCGGGATTGTTTTGCCTGACGGTTTTTTCAGGCGTCATTTTTTTACCGGCGCCGTGTCACTGGCGGTTCGGAAACCCCGGGCCAGGGTGGTTTCATTTGCTGACTCGGCAAAGAAACGCGTGGTGAGCAGATCGTTGCTGTTTTTTAAAGCAAAGTGTCCGCCACGTACCACTGGGACACGCAGATCGGGATAGTCGGGATGGGCAGGCCAAGGCTCGCCCTTGAACTCGCTGGCGGTCCACTCGGAGACATTGCCAGCCATGTCGTGGATGCCGTAGAGGCTGGTGTCCGCGCATTTGCGGTTGGTGGGGGCCCAGAGGTTGTAACCGTCTTTTCCGCCACCCTTCACTCCGTTGGGATCGTAGTCGTCGCCGAGATTGGCCTTGTCTTTCGAGGCCTGCTCACCCCAAGGATAGAGGAGGCCCTTGTCACCGCGTGCCGCCTTTTCCCACTCTTCTTCGGTGGGGAGACGCAGCCCCTTCCATTTGGCATAGGCATACGCATCCCACCAGTCCACCTGGGTGATGGGTGTGTTGAGACTCATGGGCTGACCGTTGAAGGTTGCTCCGGCTTTGGCCGCGGCATAGGTGTCGTTCCACTTCGGGGGCGCGTGACTGGTCTTGGTCTTCGGCTGCTCCGGGTGATCGTAGGCATTGGCCGCGCCCTTTTTCAGCGCAGCAAGAAAGAGGCCGTATTGGCCGATGGTGACTTCATCCCGGCTGATCCAGAAGGCGGGCAGCGTGCGTCGTTCTTTTTTCTGATAAAGGAAGGGGCCGGCGGGAATGGCGACCATCTCCTGTCCGGCCACATTGGATATTGATGCCGGCGTGACGGTACCGACAAAATTGCCCAGGCCGAAAACAACGAGGAGCAGGGCAATGGCGGCCACCCAGAGCCATCGCGGCGTACCTGTCGCGCCCTGGGGGGAGGTTTCCTCCGCTTCGATGCGGCGCATGATGGAGCGGCCGCGCATGGCATCCCGCACATCATCAAGTTCGTGGAGAAGCCCCGCCCAGTCGTGCGATTCTTCGCTGAGTGTTGTCAACAGGCCGCGGGCCTTGCCTTCGGCGGCGAGCGGCGTGACGAGCCGGATCAGCGCCGCCACCTCCTCCTTTGGGTCGCGAGGGCGGCTGTCGCTGGGACGGAAAATATTGACGATGCTGGCCTGATTTTCCGCATCGATAAAAATATCCTGCGGATCGAGCCGGCGGTGGTGGCAGCCACGATCGATGGCGTATTGCATGGCCTCACCCACGCCATATAGCAGGTCGGCGATCTTGCGCTCGGAGAGTGTCTCGCCGGTGGCTTGGATTTCCTGTAGATGGCGTCCGCGCGGCAGTTCGCGGGTGTAAAAAATCAGCCCGTTCACCTCACCCGCCTCATAGAGCGGGGCGATGCGTGGGTGGGACACGGAAGCCTTCAGGCGTTCACGCGCTTTGAAGCTGTCCACCTTCGCCGGCTGACTCAAAAACTCCGGTCGCATGAGCACCAGGGCGACCGGCCGCTGCACCGTCACCTGGATGGCGCGGTAGGTTTCCGATTCCGCTTCGAGGGACAGGCGCTCCAGAACCTGATAGTTTCCCAGCATCGTTCCCGGCGCCAGGAATGGCGGTGCATCGGGCGGTGCCTCCGCGGCAGCTTGCACGGGGCGCTCCAGTGCCGCCCGCGCCTTGGTGATGAGTTTTCCTGTGGTGTAGGGAGCGTCCTGCAGCACCGGCCATCCGCCAAGATGCGTTTCATAACCGGTGAGATCGTAGCGGGTGGTGAACAGCACGCGGGCCTCGGGGAAGCGCGCCAGAGCGGCATCGCGCAGATCAAAGCCGGTCTTTGAATTGGCATCAATGATCGCCTCAGTGATGAGCAGGTCCAGGCTGGTTGCCTTGGCCAGCCAGGCCAGCGCTTCAGGGACGCTGTCGGCAGTCGTGACCTCCCAGCCGGGTTGCTGCCGGAGGGCGAGGGTTCGTTCGCCGCGCAGGGCGGCATTGGCATCTAGGAAAAGTAAAGTCATCTGGGCGGGCGGCACGAGCCGTCAGTTCGACACGGGAGGCAGCAGCGGGTTCGCGCCGCCCGGCACGGTCTGGGGCGCGCGCGCGCCAAAATCCAGCAGGTCGCACGGTTCAGCGGCGACATCCTGAAGTTTGTGCTGGTAGTAGAGCCGGACAACATAGCCGTGGTATGAACGGCGGCCATGCGTGGCCATTTCACCCGGTGTGAGTGTCGGCAGGAAATAGGAGACTTCGAGGGGCTCTTCGCCGACACCGCTCCAGTCCACGGGCGGCGCACCCCATTGGGAAAGCGGCTCGTCCGCGATGGTTTGGGCGATTTTTTCACCGTTCACGCGATCAAAGAAATACACATCAATGTCCACCTGAGTCGGGTCCACCGCCGCATTGCCCTGACGCAGAATCGGCACGCGCAGGACCACTTTTTCACCATTCACGGTGGAGGGGTCCCGGATCGCGAGGCAGGCACCCAGAGACAGCGATTTCGGCCCGAAATCACCGGTGGAGGAGATGCCCGCAGAGAGTGTGGCGGGGCCGGCTGGCGCGGACTGCAGCTTGCGTTTTGCCAGATCGGCGAAACCCGCTGATTTTGCCGGATCCATGCCCGCCAGATGTCTCCAGATGCCGACGGCCTTGTCCGTGAGGCCCATTTGCTCATAAGAGAGCGCGGTTTCAGCCGCCACCTCAGGCGTGGAGGGAAACTGGAGATCGGCGCGCTTCAACACTTCCAGCGCACCCTGCATGTCGCCAAGACCGCGCACCTGCTTCGCCAGATCGATCATCTCGGAGAGGGTCATGCTGGCCGCCGGGTCTGCTGCTTTCGCCGACGGTTTGGTGTCGGGCAGGGCGGAGGTTTGGGGTTCAGGTAAGGCGGAAGGTCTGGGCGGCTGGGGTCTTGATGCGGCAGGCGTCCCAGCGGGCATCATGTTGGGAGCCTCAAAACTGCCGATCGGTGGCGGCCCAAAACTCGGCACCTTCGTGACCTGCGTAGGTGATCCCGCCTGACCGGGGTTTGGTGCCAGTTGACCAATCGCCGGCGGGCTCATGGTCGGGGGCGGTGCGCTGACGATGGCGGGCGGCGGGTTGGTGGTGACAGGCGGAGCCGCGACGGATGAGGCGGTGGGGCTGATGCTTGCCGTGGGCGTCTCCAGCGTCAAAGGTCTGACCTGCTGGACCTTGCTTCCGGTGTCCGGCTTCATGATCACCCGCACCAGCAGGGCGATCTGCGTTGCTGCCAGCAGGCCTAAAATGCCCAGAGCCAGCGCTGTCGCACGGCTCCGGTCAGCGCTGAGAATGGTGGATGGGTAAGTCATGCCGTTTGCCGCAGGAAGTTCGTATGGTACGGTTCGCTCTCCAAAGTGTCAATGCTTCAGCCCTTTTTCACCGAATCTACCGTCCAGAATCCTGCTGGCGGCGGTGTCATGCAGGCCTGCGACTGCGCAGCCTCTCCGGCTGAAATCGCTGAGCGACTGGCGGATCGTGAAGGTTTTGTCTGGCTCGACAGCGCGGTGGCGGCCCCGGGCGCTGTTTCGATCCTCACCGCCGGGCCCAAAGAAGTGATCCGGGGTTCGATCTCCGCCGACTGGCCGCTGGTGGAGTCGCGGCTGCGGGATGGAGCCGCTGCCGGGCAGGCGGGCGGGCTGTTTGGTTGGGTCGGCTTTGATGGGCAGTTTGTCTTGGGCGTCTATCCGCATGCGCTGCTTTATGACCATGATCGGCGGCAATGGTTCGAAAGTGGCGGCATGAGTCTTCCTGCCCCCCTCTCCGGTGCTCCGGGGCCGGCGCACGGCGCGCTGCCTTTCACGCCCCTTGTCTCCAGGGACGACTACATCGCCCAGGTGCGCCGGGCCAAGGATTACATCGCCGCGGGAGACATTTACCAGGTGAATCTTGCCCATCCCTGGCGGGCAGACTGGCCCACAGGCACGCCCTTTCTTCCGCTCTATCAGCGCCTGCGGCAGATTTCACCCGCCCCTCACGCGGCCTGCCTCAGCCTCGCGGGCACCACCGTGCTGTCCGCATCGCCCGAGCTGTTTTTGAAATTGTCCGGCCGCACCATCACCACCCGTCCGATCAAAGGCACCCGCCCACGTTTCCCTGATGACCCGGTCCTCGATGCCCAATCCGCCCGTGAACTCCTGGCCTGTGACAAAGAGCGCGCCGAGCTGCTCATGATCACGGATCTCGAGCGCAACGATCTCGGTCAGATTTGCGACTACGGCAGCATCCACGTCCCTGATCTCTGGCAGATCGAAAGCTTCGCTCAGGTCCACCATCTCGTTTCCACCGTCACCGGCACCCTGAGGTCGGGCATCAGTCACGCCGCCGCCTTCCGCGCCTGTTTTCCCGGCGGCAGCATCAGCGGTGCGCCGAAAAAACGCGCGCTCGAAATCATCAGCGAGCTCGAGACCCACCCGCGCGGCTTTTACACCGGCGCCATCGGCTACTTCGGTTTTGATGGCCGCAGTCAGTGGAGCATCGCCATCCGCACGGCGGTGCAGCGCGACCATGAAATCACCTTCCATGTCGGCTCAGGCATCGTCGCCGACAGCATCCCCGAGCGCGAGTGGGAGGAAACCCTGCACAAGGCCGCAGGCATCCTGTCAGCCTGGGCCTGACTCACCTGGAAAGTGACTTCCGGTTTGAGTGTCTGAACCTTATTCTTCCGTGCATTCAGTGGGTTCCGTGGGCAACCACTCCCGGATTCAGAATCAGGCCCTCCCGGAGTGAAGGCTGGTTTTCCCTGCGGAGCGTTAGGTTTCACCTGAGGTCCGTGAAGGTTCCAGTGCGTCACCGGATGATTCCAGCGCGTCACCGGATGATTCCAGCGCGTCACCGGATGATTCCGGCGTGTCACCGGATGATTCCAGTGCGTCACCGGACGATTCCGGCGTGTCACCGGATGATTCCGGCGTGTCACCGGATGGTTCCGGCGCGTCACCGGATGATTCCAGCGCGTCACCGGATGATTCCGGCGCGTCACCGGATGATTCCGGCGCGTCACCGGATGATTCCGGCGCGTTACCGGATGATTCCGGCGCGTTACCGGATGATTCCGGCGCGTCACCGGATGATTCCGGCGTGTCACCGGATGGTTTCCGGTGCCCCATAGGCACGCATCTCTGAGCCAGAGGCAAATCCCTCCATCACTCCCACCTGCTTTCCGCCCCCCTTGGATTGCGAGTTATTGCTCGGGAATTTTTCTTGAGTAATTGAGATTAGTTAACTAGTTTCCTCCGACTTCCGTTTATTTATAATCGGAACCCGCGCCGAGTTTCCTTTTTCTTCGCTGATTCAACAGTGAAAGGGGGTTGATCGAAGGTCGTTGCGGCGAGCGTGTCCGAAAGTTTGTGTTTCGGGTCTTTGGTTATGTTTGGTCTGGGGTTGTTTTTTTGATTGAGCGCATGCGCTCAATCAAAAAAATCGCGACCCGAACTGGATCGCAAATTGGTTGGCTGCGGCTTTCCAGTTCAACGGC
>CANJVS010000142.1 GCA_947477755.1 Verrucomicrobiaceae bacterium
GGCGGCGTTGTTCAGGAAGAACTGCAGCATGCGGTTCACGCTCACCAGGCTTTCACGCAGGTTGGCCACGAGGGCACTGCGGCGGCCGAGAGTCTTGACGACATCCGCGAGATCCTTTTCCACGGCCGCGCTGGTGCGGTGGGGATCGAGCCGGAAAATTTCACGGCCAATCTTTTTCAAATCCGACTCGACCGTCTGCAAGGCATCGGCGATGCGGGCCACGATGAGCTCGCAGAGGGTTAGAAAAACCGCGTCGCTCGACATCGGACACGGGCAGTGCTTTTTCACCTGATCGACGAGTGCGCGAAAGGCCATGGGGTCGGCATAGCGCACGGTGGTGAGGCAATCAGGGGCCAACACGAAGGAGATGGCGGTGGTGTCCGGATCAGGCGTGTCGAGGCCGACGGGAATCCAGGCGGTCATGTAGAGCGCGCCCTTTTCAAGATAGAGCCGGCTGGACTCTTCGATCTCCTGCATCTCTTCACGTGTTGGCAGGGAGTATTCGAGCCAGCTCTCCGCCTCCAGTTCTTCAGTTCGTGAAGGATTCAGCAGGTCGAGGTAGACAAGATTGTCCGGGAACGGACGAATCTTCTCGTCGTTCCAGTCGATGAGCTGGCCTTGTTGAGTGATGAGTCGGACCATGCGTGCGGGAGGGATTGGGATAGTAGCGGCGATGTGAGTGTGTGCCACGAAAAAGGCAGCTCATCGTCATGCCTGATCACGAATCACGGGAGGCATGAGGAGACCCGTGGTGTAGCCGCGCTGGCGGATCAGATCGAGCGTGCCGCTGAGCACCTCGGCACAGGCAGGCGTGAGATCATGCAACAAGATCACGGCTCCGGGACGGAGTGTTTTTTCAATGCGCCGCAGAATAAGGGACACGTCGCGCTCAACGGCATCGAAACCACGGCAGTTCCAGATGAGCATGGTCAGGCCCAGGGCGCGAAGCGGCGGAGTGATGAAGAGGTTGTGATGACCCACCGGGGGGCGGAACCAGACGGGCGCGCTGCCGAGAATGGTGGCAAGCGTTTGCTGGCAGCCCGCGATTTCCTGCCACATGCGCTGCGGGTGCAGAGCCCAAAAGATGGCGGCGGGATGGGTCTGCGAATGATTGCCAATCGTGTGACCCCGGCGCGCGATTTCACGAACCAGATCAGGATGCCGCTGCGCGCGCTTGCCGACGAGAAAGAACAGAGCCTTCACCTGGTGCCGGTCGAGGAGGTCGAGCAGCGGCGGCGTGGTTTCCGGATCGGGACCATCATCAATGGTTAGGCAGACGTTTTGATTATCCCCGGGCATCGAAGAGAGAAGCGGGCCAAACAAGGCGCAGCGGGGAGCGATCGTGCCCGCGGTGATGAGCACGAAAACCAGTCCGAAGAGCGCTGCTGCGGCCTGCCAATGCCCGCTGACCAGCAGCAACACGCAGGCAGCGCCCGGCAGCAGGCCCAGGATGAAACGCCATTGGTTTTGCCGACGGCATGACTCTGGTGGTGGCGGAATCATGGGTCAGCCGGCGTTGTTTTCAGGGTGACGAGCGTCTCGAAAACGAACCACTGCTCCCAATGTTGATGGATGTAATCGTGCATGATGGGCATCCAGATTTTGCCCAGATCATCGGCGCGTATCTTGGTGCGGCCATCGTAAAAACATTCGCCGACATGGATGCGGTACTTGAGGCAGCCGGTGCGTTCCAGAAAAATGGGATGGCAGGGCACGCGCGCGATTTCCGCCAGCACCAGGGGACCCCGCGGGATCTGATACATGCGGCCTGCGTGGCTCATGGCCACAGGGGAGACACTCGTGATCACACGATCGCCCTGCACGGCCACGGCATCACCCGCCATGAGAATGCGGCAGAGTTCCATGCCCAGATGATTGTCAGACGTGCTGTAATGCACGCGGAGCAGTGGGTTCTCATTCTCCACGCGGCGCAGTTCGGCTTCACGCAGCGCCTGCAGATCCTCCGACTGCTCGGGCGCGCGAACCGTGTGCAGCGTGCGACCGAACTTTGTGGCGAACAAGCTCGCGCCGATGTCGTAGTTCCCGCTGTGAATGGTGAAAATCAGCACGCCTCCCGGCTGGGCACGCATGGCATCAAAGCGTTCCTTGTGCGGGATGTCCCAGGTCACCGCTTTGCGGAAATGCATGTGCCAGAGCCGGTCCAGATAGGTGAGGGCAAATTGCAAAAACACCCGATAGCCCGCCCACCAACGCCGCGCCGGGCCGAAGTCCGGACGCAGTGCTGCGAGATTTCCCAGCACGGCCCCGCGCTGTGGTCCTGCCAGCAGATAGACCAGCAGGGTGACCGGGCGCACCAGAATCAGGGCCAGCCAGGCCGGTGTGAAACGCATCACCCGCAGCAGCAGTTCCGTCAAGAAAGCCCCATGCAGGCCTTTATTCCGCCGAGGCGGAACTTGCGTGGCATGGGGTTTGGCGGTTTCTTCAACAGTCATCGGCGGCTTTCAGCAGCGTGGTGGCCAGAGCTTTCATCTCTGGCTTGAGATGCTATATGCAGGAACCTTTGCCCAGACAGGAAGACGAGTCAAAACATGAACGCCCCAGCCCCCACAGACTACGATGTGATCATCATCGGCGGTGCCTTCAGTGGAGCGGCCTCCGCCTTGCTGCTGAAGCGTGATGCACCTGATCTGCGCGTTCTGGTGGTGGAGCGCACGACGCAGTTTGATCGCAAGGTCGGCGAGTCCACTTCGGAGGTCGGCGCCTGTTTTCTCACGCGCATGCTGCACCTGGACAATTATCTGAGTGCGCATCATTACCAGAAGCACGGCCTGCGGATGTGGTTTTGCAAAAAGTCCGCGGACCGCTTGGAAGACTGCACCGAGCTGGGCCCGAAATTTCAAAGCCGCCTGCCCACGTATCAACTCGATCGCGCTCTGCTCGATCAGCATGTGCTCGATCTTGCGGCCGGTGCCGGGGCGCATCTGCTCAGGCCGGCAACCATTCGTGAGATCACGCTGGACGAGGCAGACGGGAACCACTCGGTCAGTCTGAGGACAGCTGAAGGAGAAAGCAAAACCTTCACCACCCGATGGGTCATCGATGCCTCCGGCCGCGCAGCCTTGCTGTCGAAAAAACTGGGACTTCACCGTCAGCTCGGAGATGAGCACCCCACTTCCTCCCTCTGGTGCCGCTACCGCAATGTGAATCCGCTGGACAGCCACAAGAGCCGCAAGATGCATCCGGTGCTGATGCAGAATGTCCGCGCCGCACGCAGCAGCGCCACGAACCATCTGATGGGGCACGGCTGGTGGGTG
The DNA here is from genome assembly GCA_947477755.1 of Verrucomicrobiaceae bacterium. Classification (GTDB taxonomy): domain Bacteria; phylum Verrucomicrobiota; class Verrucomicrobiia; order Verrucomicrobiales; family Verrucomicrobiaceae; genus Prosthecobacter. The sequence continues at coordinate 3,276 of CANJVS010000142.1, forward strand.
TGGGTCATCCCGCTGTCGAACGGCGATTACAGTGTCGGCATTGTTTGGGATCGCAGCATTTTCACACTGCCTGAGGGGCCGTCTCTGACCGAACGGCTGCACGCGCATGTCATGACTCACCCCGTCGGGCGGCTCATGTTCGGGGAGGCTGAGCCCATCAAGGACGACACTTTTTATTACAAGGGCTTGTCGTATTACACCGAGCAAATGGCCGGGAATCGCTGGGTCATGGTCGGTGATGCGGCAGGCTTCATTGATCCGCTTTACAGCCAGGGACTGGACTACTGCGGGCACACGATTTACGCCGCCACGCAGCTGATCAAACGCGCCCACATGGGTCAGGACGTCAGCGCCACGCTTGAGTATCTTAAAACCGCTTACAAGCGCAGCTACCGCCTCTGGTTCGAGAGTTTGTACAAAGGCAAATATGAGTACCTGGGCGATGCCGAGCTGGTGCGGATCTCCTTCATCATGGATCTGGGTGCCTACTTCGTCGGGCCGGTGCGCCTCGTGTATGAAAATCCCGAAGTGGAGTGGGCTTTACTGCCCTATGGCGGTCCTGCCGGCAGCCTCTTCGCCAGGTTCATGTCCTTCTACAATCGACGCCTGAATGTGATGGCCAAAAAGCGCCTAACCAAAGGCACTTACGGCAGCTGGAACAACGGCATGGATCTCACCCTCGGGCAGAGCTACTCGCCAAACTTCACGGCTTTGCGATTCCTCCGCTGGGGGATCCGCCTCTGGCTCGTTGCCGAGCTGCGCACGCTTTTTGGCCGCGCAAAAACAGTTCCCATGATGGAGCCGGCATCCGCGGGCAAGGAGGCCGGGGTCGCGATGTGAATCAACGGCCTGACAACCAAATCCCAAGAGAACGCTTGTGCAGCCTCCAAGCTCTGGAAGAGTCGCAGTGTCCGCCCGTGAAACGTTTATTCTCCTTTTTCCAAGCACGATCATGAGCATCACCACTCCCGTCACCTGCCCGACCTGCTTTGAAGAGTTCGAAGTGCCAGCCCCCTACATCGACGAGGTTCCCTGTGATGTGGATTACGACTGTGAAGTCTGCTGCCGCCCCATGCGCATCAGCTTTGAGGAAAGCGATGGTGAAGTGATCGGCAACGCCTACGGGCTCGGTGATTGATTCGCCGAAAGCTCATTTTGGAGTTTCTATTTCCCAGGTTTCCAGATTCAATCAACGAGTCCCTCCCCCCCCATGCGCCTTCTTCTCTGCCTCCTCGCTCTGAGTGCCGTCTCTGCTTTCGCGCAGTTTGACGTCTCGATGAAACTCCCACGCGCAAATTTCATGGCATTGGAGGCCATCAACGCCACGGTCAACATCACCAACCGCACCGGCGCCGAAGCTGTGCTCGGCGGTCCCGGCCGTGCCCCTTGGCTTTCTTTTGAAATGACCACCAGCGAAGGCAGACAACTCGCCACCATGGACGCCTCCGGGGCTGAACTGGTCCAGCTCCCGCCCGGCGGCACCATTTCACGCAAAGTAACCGTCACGGATGCCTATGCGCCGTCCGAAATCGGCAACTACGCCATCACCGCCCGCGTCTTCCACTCACCCACCGGCGACTATTACGCCAGCAACCGCACACGCTTCAGCATCGTCGATGCCAAGCCCCTGTGGGAGCAGATTTATGGTGTGCCCGCCGGCTTTAAAGACGCAGGCAAACAGCGCAAGTACAGCCTCTCCATCTTCCGGGATGTCGACAGCACCTCTCTCTACTTCCGCCTCATCGACGACAAGTCGGGTGACCGGCTCCGGACATTCCGCCTCGGGCCGCTGAGCATGATTCACGACCCGCAGATCTCCATCGATGCGAAGAACCAGCTCCAGGTCCTTTTCATGGCCCAGCCGCAGCTGTTTGCCCATGCCACCATCACGCCGGACGGCGTGCTGACCAAGCTGTCCTACTACAAACAAAAGGGTAGTGACCGGCCCATGATGACCCAATCCGTGCAGGGTGAGATTCAGATTGCCGGCGGTGAATACTTCGATCCGTCCGCTCCGCCAACCGCGAAACCGAAAGTCGGTGGGCGCAGTGTTTCTGACAAGCCGCCGGGCCTTTGATCTTCATTCCCTGCCGAGCAGTTCACGCAGTTTCCGGCGCAGCGTCGCACGGTTCATGTTCAGTGCCGTGGCGAGCCTTGTCGGCTTGTCTTCAAATCGCTCCAGCAAGCTCGCAAGCATCTGCTTCTCGACCTGGGCGAGCAGCACATCGTACTCCGGCAGCGCCTCTTCATGCCCGGTAACCCGCTGATCCAGCCAGGCCGTCAAGGCACGGTTCAGGGCGTCGTCGAGATGAATACTGGCACCATCCTGAATCGACGATGCGATGGCCTCCGGCAAATGCCGTGACAGGACCAGTGAGTTCGGGCAGACCGCGGCGGCGTGCTGCATCGCCGTCGCCAGCTCGCGCACATTTCCCGGCCAGGCGTAGGCCTTCAGATGAGCCAGGGCATCCGGGGCCAGTGTCAGTTCCCGGTCCGGCGCCGAACGACCTAACAAAAAGCAGGCCAATGCGGTGATGTCCTCCACGCGTTCACTCAGCGCGGGCAGTGCCACCTGGAGCACCGCAAGCTGGTAATACAGGTCTTCCCGAAACCGGCCCGCCGCGATCAGATCAAGCAATGGCACGGATGTGGTGGTCAGCACCCGGCGCCCGCCTTCGGAAATCGCCCACGACACCAGTGCCTGCAGCGGCAGCGGCAGCGTGCCGACTTCCTCGATCAGCAGGGTGCCTGAGCGCGCTGACTCAAGGGCGTTGGTCAGGGCGTTTTCCATTTCCGTCTCCGGCCACTCATCCGCGCGGAACACGATCCAGGCTGTCGGGGCCTGCGCACTGTTGCGGTGAATCACCTGCGCTGCCAGTGTTTTACCTGAACCGCGCGGTCCGCTCAGCAACACCGGAGCCGCGGTGGCGCAGGCTTGGGCGATCACCGCAAAACAGCGCTGCATGCCCTGAGCCGCGCCAATCATCAGGGCCTGATCGGTGACCGACTTCCCGGGCATGCTAATTTTTTCAGCCGTCGCCGGCTGCAAAAGCGCGCGCAGGCAGGGTTGCATTTCCGCAAGATTCAGAGGCTTCAAAAAATAGTCGTGCGCACCGCGTTTCCGCGCCTCCAGCGCATTTTCCAGCGTGCCGTGCGCCGTGATGATCAGCACTGGCGGCGGCTCCTCCGCTTCACGCAGCACCGACAGCACTTCCAGTCCGCTCATGTCCGGCAGGCCGATGTCCAGCAGCACCAGATCAAAGCGCTGCCGCTGTGCCTTCTCGATCCCGCCCTGACCGGACGCCGCCACCACAGGCTCCGCCCCCAGCCGGCGAACCAGCGTCGAGAGCGCGGCGGCCAGGGCATATTCGTCTTCGATGATCAGGACGCGGGACATGGATGGGAAAGGGCGGTGGCAGAATGACGAAGGACGCAGGCTTGTCGAACGGCGAATGATCGGCGGTTCAGGCCATTGGCAATGCAATCACCACCACCGCTCCGCCCTGTGGGTGGTTTTTGAGCATGATGCCGCCGCCATGGGCAGAAATGATCTCCTGCACCA
>CANJVS010000143.1 GCA_947477755.1 Verrucomicrobiaceae bacterium
TCGCTGATCTGCGTGCGCTGAAATTGCGGTTTGGTCGGACGGATGGCGGCGAGGAACTGGCTGATGATGGTGTCCATCCGCTTGATCTCGCCTGTGGCGATGTCGAGATGCTCGCGGAGACTTTCGCCCTGCTTGCCGAGTTTTTTCAAACGGCGCTCCAGCAATTGCAGGTGGATGGTGAGCGAGTTCAGCGGATTGCCCAGCTCATGCGCGACACCGGCAGCCAGCAGGGTGAAGGCATTCAGGCGCTCGCTTTCGATCTGTTCCTCGGTGCGTTTGCGCGTCTCGGTGACATCGCGGATGAGCATGACAAAGCCCAGAGGCTTGTCATCGTCGATGCTGGTGATGTAAAAATTGAGGAAGCGGTTTTCGGGATAAAAAACCTCCATGTCGCGGCTGACGACAGCTCCCGGCTTCAGCAGCTCGCTCCAGTCCAGGCCGCGCATTCCCTGGGTGAGTTTCTGCCCAATGACCTGCTCCCGGTGAAAGCCAAAGAGCTGGCAGGCGGCGCTGTTCACATAGGTCACGGAACCTTCCGGATCGAGCAAAATGACACCCTCCTGGAGTGCCTGAAAGGTCTTTTCCATGAACCCTTTTTCCTTCATCAATTCCACCACCACCGCCTGGATCTCGCCTGGCTCCAGGCGGTCCATGCGTTTGAGCAGTTTGTCGATGAAGGCGGATCTCATGTGAAGCGGGTGTGCTGAAACAGCCCCCGGATTCAGCCGCAATCCAAGGCGGGTGTCAATGATCCTCCCAGGGGCCAAGATAAAGCGTGATCTTCGCCAGCATTTTGATACAAAAAATGTTTCCGGTCCTGTCTTACCAATCCAATGCTTCGATTTGTCCTCATCGTTTACGCCATTCTTTTTGTTTCGATTCTCCGTGCGGACGAATTCGACACGCTGCGCCTGAAATGGCGCGACACCATTGTCGGTGCCGGTTATGACACGGCGGACACGGATGTCGCGGCCCGGCTTGCCAGCATCGCCAGCACGGCGAACACCTATTGGTCCAGCCTGGATAAGTCCGTCTCGCGCACCTATCTCTGGAGTGATGCGGCGAGCACGACGGTGTCGGCGGATATCACGACGAACTACTCGCGCCTGCGGGCCATGGCCCTGGCGTATGCGACGTCGGGATGCTCGCTGCAAGGCAATGCGACGCTGCTCTCGGACATCAGTGGCGGGCTCGACTGGATGTATACGAACCGATACAACCCGACAAAGTCCATTTATGACAACTGGTATGAGTTCGAGATTGGCTCCCCGATTCAGATCACGGACATCGCTGTGCTTCTTTACGACCAGCTCACGGCCACGCAGTTGACGAACAACATGAACACCGTGGAGAAGTTCACGCCTTCGGCCACCACGCAGGCAACCGGCGGAACCTCGGGCACTTTCACCGGAGCCAACCGCATGTGGAAGATTCGCGCGGTCGCGGTGCGCGGCTGTGTGGTGAAGGCCAGTGCTAAGATGGCCGCGGCGCGTGATGCCTTTGGCGCACTTTTTGTTTACTCGACGAGCAGTGACGGTTTTTACACGGATGGCTCGTACCTTCAGCACACGTTTCATCCTTACACGGCGGGTTACGGAAGCAGCCTGCTGGGCACCATCGTTCCGGTGATGGCCTGGTTGTCCGGTTCCACCTGGGCGGTCACGGATCCGGCGCAGTCCAACATGTTTCAGTGGGTTTACGATTCGTTTGAGCCCATCATCTATCGCGGAGCAGCCTGGGATCTGGTGCGGGGCCGCGAGATTTCGCGGTCGAGCGGGTCGCCGCAGGCGACGGGTCACAGCCTTCTTGATTCGATCATGCAAATGGCACAGTTTGCCCCGACGGGCGATGCCGCGCGCATGAAGAGCATGGTCAAATACTGGGCGCAAAACGACACCATCCGCAACTTCATCACCAATCGTCCGCTGCCGACGCTGCCGATGGCCAAGCAACTCATGGCGGACGCGGGAGTGACACCGCGCGGCGAGCTGACCGGGCACTACACTTTTGCTGAGATGGACCGCGTCATTCATCTCGGCAAGGGCTACGGACTGGGGCTCAGCATGTCGTCGAGCCGCATCGCAAACTTTGAATCCATCAATGGCGAGAACCTCAAGGGCTGGTTCACCGGCGATGGCATGACCATTCTCTATAATGCGGACCTCAATCAGTTCGGCGATGCCTACTGGCCCACCATCGACGCCTACCGGCTGCCCGGTATCACCGCCGACACCACCGCCGTGAAGACGCCATCCGTTCCCAACAGCATTGGTCCGCGCGCTCAGGGGCAGGGCACGCTCACCGCGTATAATTGGGTAGGCGGCGCGACACTTGGCAAGTTTGGCGCAGCGGGGATGCAGCTCGATGGATGGAGCGTCACGCTCACGGGGAAAAAGTCATGGTTCATGTTTGATGACGAGATCGTGTGTCTCGGCGCAGGCATCACCAGCACGGACGCCCGCCCGATCGAAACCACGGTTGAGAACCGCAAGCTCACGACGGCAGGCACAAACGCCTTCACTGTGAATGGCGTCGCAAAGCCGGCAACGCTCGCCTGGAGTGAAACGATGAGCAGCGTCAATTGGGCGCATCTCGTGGGAAATGTCACCGGCTCGGATATCGGCTATTACTTCCCGCAGGCCAGCACCCTGAAGGCGGTGCGCGAGGCTCGCAGTGGCGCATGGGCCGACATTGATGATGGTGCGTCAGCCACCTCAATCACGCGCAACTACCTGCGTTTCGGTTTCGATCACGGATCGAGTCCGACCAATGCGACCTATCAATATGTACTCCTGCCGGGGCGCACGGCGCGTCGTGTCAGCCAGTATGCTGCGGCGCCGCAGGTCAGCGTCATCGCCAATAACGGCAATGTGCAGGCCGTGAGCGAGACGACACTGGGCATCACCGCCGCGAACTTCTGGACTGACACCAGTCAAACCGCCGGCGGCATCACTGTGGACAAAAAGTGCAGTGTCATGGTGCAGAATGACGGCGCATTCATTGATGTCGCCATCAGCGATCCCACGCAGGCGAACACCGGAACCGTCACCATGCAACTCTCTTCCGCTGCGAATACGATGGTGAGTGCCGACTCCGCCATCACGGTCATGCAGATCACGCCAAACATCGCGATGACCGTGAATGTCAATGCGGCGCAGGGCCAGACATTCCATGCCCGGTTTTACATCGGCACCGCGCAGGTTGTGAACGTCACGCCGGAGGCCGACACGTATGTTTATGATGCGGCGGCATCGGTGGATTCGAACTTCGGCACAGCCACCTCGTTCACGGTCAAAAAGAGCGGCACGGGTTTCAACCGCGAGTCCTATCTGCGCTTCAATGTGCCCGTATGGAACGGCCTGCTGGTCGGGGCTTCATTGAAGCTCATGCCGATCTCGGTCAGCACTCCGGGCGTGCATGGGGTCGCGGAGGTGACTGACAATATCTGGATTGAATCCGGCGCGGGCGGCATGACCTGGAATACCAAGCCAGCCTCATCCGCCACGGTGCTCGCCACCTGGACGCCGGCACTCTCGACCCAGGTCGGCGCCAGCGTGCTCGGTGCCATCACCGGCAGTGGCCAAAAATCCTTCCGTGTTTACGCCACAACACAAACGGCAGACGGCTTTGTAAACTATGCTTCACGCGAGAATGGCACGACCGCGAACCGCCCTCAGCTCACGCTTAGCACGGGTCACTCGCCGCCTGCCGTGGCGATCACTTCACCGGGTGATGGTGACTTCATCAACCATCAGGGCGGCGTCTCCATCACCGCGGATGCATTGGGCACGGATGGTTCCATCACCAGTGTTGCCTTCTACGATGGCGCGTCGCTTCTTGGCAGCGCGACTGTGGCACCGTACAGTTTCAATGCCACTCTCAACGGTGGTGCGCACCAACTCACCGCAGTCGCCACCGACAGCAACGGCCTAACAAAAACAAGCATTATCACACGAATCGACATCGCCAGCGCGCCGGTTACGCTTGGCGGCACCGTCGCTACCGCGAAGGACACCAGCAGTGACATTGATCTGCGCACTCTGGCAAGTGATGTGGACACGGCATTGACCGCTCTTCGATTCAATGTTGCCAGCGCCACAAATGGAAATGTCATCCTGCTTGCCGATGGCCATACCGCGCGCTTCACGCCGGCCGCGGGCTATTACGGTCCGGCGACTTTTGCCTTCACCACGACCGACACATCGAACGATGACCGCATGCTGTTGAACTATGATTTTCAGGGCTCCAGCGTAAATGACCGGTCTGGCCTTGGGCGCGATGGCTCCATCAACATCCAGGGCACGGGTGCCGTGAGTTACACCGCCACCGTCCCTGCCGCTCTCGCGCAATCACAGACACAAAGCCTGCAACTCACCGAGAACAGCACTGCCGGAGCCGCACGGGTCGAGTACATGTTGCAGGCCACGGAGCTTGATTTGAAAAACGTGGACTGGACCGCCGCCGGCTGGTTCAAGCGCAACACCGCCATCAATCAGGACAGCATCCTCCACATCGGCGAGTCCGGCGGGTTCGGCAGCAATGCCCTGACGCTCGCCTTTTACGGCACCACCACCACGATCCAACTCCAAAACTACAACGTCGCTGTCAACGACGTGAACATTTCAAAGACCAATGTCACCACCGGCGCATGGCATCACTTCGCCGTCGTGCGCACCGGTACCACGATCAGCCTTTACATTGACGGTGCGCTTGCCGGCAGTGACAGCACTTTCGGTTTCAGTTTTGACACCATCAAGCCGGTGAAGTTTGGCGGCGTCACCACCACCGTGCTTGACCGCTGGTTCAATGGCTCGCTCGCCGATCTCGCCATCTTCAACGCCGCCCTCACTGTGGCTGATATTGGTAAACTTAATGCAGCTCCCGCCGCCTACCTCGGCGGGCAGAGCGCCGGCAACAGCGTCGCTGTCACCGTGCTTAGCCCGCTCGAAAGCTGGCGCCTCTCCAAATTCGGCACCACCGCCAACACCGACCTCGCGGCCGACACGGCTGACAATGATCACGATGGCATCGCCAATCTCATCGAATACGCCACCGGGATGAATCCTGCGCTAAGTGACAAGGCACCAGTCAGCACCACGAAGAATAGCAACACCCTCGACTTTGTTTACACCAGGAACAAAGCCGCCATCGAAGTGACATACACCGTCGAGTGGAGTGACACGCTGGGTAACGACTGGAGCACGGCAGGGGTTGGTGCTCCGGTGGTTTTGAGCGATAACGGAACCACGCAGCAGATCAAAGTCGTGGTGCCTGCGGGAACCGGCACCGCACGGCGGTTCGTGCGGCTCAAGGTGACCAGTCCTTAGCTTCGAATGGCAATCGAAGCCTTCTCAAAAATCATCTTCCTGTTTCTGGGGAAACCGCCAAACTGACCGAGCATGTCCCGCCCTCCCCGCGTCTTCATCTCCCGCGCCACCGCCGGGCTGGCAGCCCTCGCGGAGCAAGTCGCCGAGGCTCTTCGTCAGCGGGGCATCGAGCCGATCATCCAAACGGGCTTCTACCCGTCCACGCATGATGTGAAGGGCATGTTGGCCGAGCACCTCCTCCAGTGCGATGCCGTCATCTGCCTCATTTTAACCGCCAAGGATGGCTCTGCGGCCCCGCTTTATGGCTCCGGGCCGCACGATCCCATCACGAAGGCCGAGCAGCCCGTCCACGGCCTCAGGGACCCGCGCACGAAGGACCGCCTCTTCTCCTACACCCAGCTCGAACTCCTCATCGCCCGCGACCTCGGACGCCCCATCTACACCTTCTTTATTGAGGGCGACGAGTTGCCCACCGCCTTCGCACCCGAGCCACCGGAGCTGACCCAGCGGCAGCAGGCCTTCATCAGCGAGTTCGCCAAGGATGGCCGGAACACCTACGGCACCTTCAGCCAGTGGGACCAGCCCGCCGATCCCGCACGCGGCTTGAAGCAGGCCATCGAGGCCATCCAGTTTGAAATCACCGTTCTCGCCGGGAAGCCCACCAACCTCCCCTACACCTCCCTCGGCACCCTGTTCAAAGGCCGTGGTGAGTTCCTCGCTGAACTCCGCCAGCACCCTCACCGCCGAAGGCCCCGTCGTCATCAAAGGCAAGCGCACCATCCACGGCATGGGCGGCGTCGGCAAGACCCGCGCCGCCATCGAATACGCCTGGAGACACGCCAACGACTACCGCGCCCTCCTCTTCATCTCCGCCGACACCGATCTAGAACAGTCCACATCAACCTTGCAATTTGCTCACTAAAACTTCAGGCTGTCCGTTATGAGTTCTTCGGGACAACACCGTCCATTTCACATTTTCATCAGCCGGGTGACAGGTGAGTATGGTCGTGTCTCGGAGGCGCTGGCAGCCGACTTGCGGAGCAAGGGCGTCATTGGAAAAGTTCAGGTGGATTTCCGTCAGGAGGAAGGCACCGAAACCACGCTGGACAAGCTTGAGCAGTAGCTTCGGGTGTTGAGGTTCGATGAGTTCGGCAGTCCGCTCCACACTCCGAGCTGCTTGGATTTTTTTACCACAAAGTCCAGCTTCACGGTGAGTTCGCCGATCTTGGAATGCAAATCGGTGCGCTCAGCGCTGAAGTCCTCCTGCTCTTGTTGCCTGCCTGACTCAAACACACTGCTGGCCAGCGTGTTGAGCTTCTTCTTCCACTCTGAGACCTGCACAGGATGCACGTCAAACTCCTTGGCGATTTGTTGAACGGTCTGGACGCCCTTGAGGGCCTCCAAAGCCACTCGGGCTTTAAACTGGGCGTCGTGTCTTTTGCGTTTGGCTTTCATTAGGTTTGGTCGTGTTTGGGGTGTCACTCCCAAGCCGTAGCCA
>CANJVS010000144.1 GCA_947477755.1 Verrucomicrobiaceae bacterium
CAGCGGGCGCCTGGGTGGCCTGCGAATGGTTGCGCAGCACGACGGTCTTCACCGGCTTCGGCTGGAATGGACTGGGCGTGGCGCTGCATCAAAACAGGGTGTTGATTCAATGCGTGGATCTGGTGGGCGTGATGGGGCTTTCCTTCCTGCCTGTGTTTGTGGTCTGCACGGCTTGGAATGCGCTGACTCGCATGGCGCATCTATATCGTGGCACGGGCACCTGCCGGACACGCCTGGATTTCACTCTGGCAATGATCGTGCTGCTGGCGGCGGCCGGGTATGGAGTGATGAGAATCACCGCGCCAACCAATGATGTGATCACCGTGCGCACGACGCTGGTGCAGCCGAATGTGGCCCAGGTGGATGCCTGGTCGGGACGGTTGGCGCCGGAAATTTATCAACGGCTTAAGGACTACACTCGGCTTTATGCTGAGGCGCGCGATGGCCAGAGTCTCACGGATCTGGTGATCTGGCCGGAAAGCGCTCTGCCGGTGCATCTGCATGGGCTTCCGGAACACGAAAGCTATTTCAATGAGCTGCTTAAAGTCGGCGATTTCAGTCTGCTGACCGGCACTGAGATTCATACAGAAGCTGAAGGCTCGCATGTTTCGGCGGTGCTTTTTCACGGATCTTATGCCAGCCGGCAGGAGTACCATAAAGTGCATCTTGTGCCTTTCGGGGAATACTTGCCGTTGCGGGACATTCCGCCGTTTTCATTCCTGCGGGGAGTGCTGCCGGGTGATTTCACGCCCGGAACCAGCACGGAGCCGCTGAAACTCGCCAAACCCGAGGTGCAAATCATCCCGCTCATCTGCTTTGAAGACACGGTGGGCCGGCTGGCGCGGCGGTTTGTGCGCCCTGAGCCGCAAATGATCGTCAATATCACCAATGACGGCTGGTTTCTCCAAAGCGCCCAGGCGGAGGTGCACACTGCAAACGCAAAGTTCCGCGCCGTGGAACTGCGTCGTCCCATGGTGCGTGCAACGAACACGGGGGTGACTTGTTTTATCGACACCCTCGGCACGGTGACGGGCAAGCTTGCCGACCCGGAAACCGGCAGCTGTTTCATCGAAGGCTGTCTGCCCGGCGAGGTTCGTGTGCCAAGAAACGGCGAAATGACGCTCTATGCGCGGCATGGAGACTGGTTCGCCATTTCGTTTTTGTCATTGTGCGGATTCCTTGTTTGCTTCCGCAAGATGGCTGAAAAAAGGAAGGGCTGAAAGCGGCGGTGTGCTGCAAAAGCCTTGTGAAAGCAAGCGCGAACACAACGCAGCAGCCATCGATTCCCGTTTGCTCAAGAGTTCATCTTTGCAGCTTTCCGCAGCTGCCGGTTGGATTCACTCCAGTGCCACGTCACCAGTGTTGGGCGTGTAATATTCGATGTAGCCGATCATCATTTCATCAAAGGTTTGCTGGCCCCATCGGACACTCTTGCCGGGGTCGGGATTGGCGGGGTTTTTGTCGCTGTTGTCGAAGATGGCGGTTGTGATTACTTTGCTGCCGCGAGGCAGGAGTCTGGGCTCGGCGTAATCGTAGCGGAGCTGCCAGTTGAAGTCGTAGCGGGGGATGTCGAGCAGAACTTCGGGACTTCCGCCGGGTGTGCTGACTTCGAACTTAAAAGCTTTCCCGCGCAGGTGCATGTGGGCCATGAAGCTCATGACGTGCATGTCAAAAGGGACAGCCTGTTCTTTCACCTCGACATGGTTCGCAGCGCCCGGCGGGATGTTCAGTCGCGGGTTGGCCACGGCTACGGTGTGGACGATGTAGCGCGGCGCTTCCTTGGCGAAAATGAGCCCCATCCTGAGTTGATCCTCAGTCTTTTTACCGTTCGGCGTGTAGTGGATCTGAAAGCTCACCGTTGCGCCTGCGGGCAGTTTTTTGGCAAATCCCTCAGGCCAGACGTGATGGGTGTTGCCGGGCACATAAGCAGCCCAATAACCCTCGGCACCTTCACCGCGATCACGCGCTTTGCTGCCTTTCTTGTGCACCTGCACGATGACGTGATGCACGACGCTGGCATCGGTGGGCAGGATCTCATAACCCTGAACCCAGCGATCTTCCGCGAACTGAGTCGTGGCGGTGACAAACTGATACGGCATGGTTCCCTCCGCCTTGATGGAGATGGGCTGCGGCAATTGCACGATGGCGTCCGGCTCGCCGATGGGCCACTCTCCGGAAAACTTAAGGGCGAGCGGTGCGTCACCAAGATCGCCCTTCGCACGGTCGCCAGCGAGCCAGGTGAGAAGATCGGTTTTTTCCCGTTTTGAAAGTGAGGCGTCATTGATCCAGGGAGTGTGCAGGCTATCCGGCGGGGATGAGGCGAACCAGGGCGGCATCGCGCCGCGCTCAACCTGCTTGCGAATCATGCCGGCGTGTTCGAGGACATCATCATAGCTTGTTAGACTGAACGGACCCGCGCCTCCGCTGCGGTGGCACTCAATGCAGTTACTGCGGAGGATGCGCGCGATCTGATTGTGGTAGGTGACGGCCGTCTGCGTGACGGTGGCGCCCTGTTTCAGATCCAGGGCGCATCCGGGTGCGGTGGTGGCGCGGATCTCCGGAAGTTCGCTGCGGAGCATGGCTGCCATGGCGTCACGCAGGTAAGTCCTGGTCGGCACCTCCTTTGCATAGCCGAGTCCATACTGGTCATTGATGGCACCGCGATAGGTGAGCGTGCGTGATGCATCGAGCAGGAAAACCTCCGTTGTTGTGGTTGCTCCAAGGCTTGCGCTCAAGAGGCTTTCCACATCGTGAATGACTGGCGATTTGAGTGCATGGGTGCTGGTGAACTTCTGGATGTCTCCCGCAGTTTCGACGCTTACCGGGCAGATGAGCAGCATCTTCACACCGCGTTTCTGAGCGTCATTTTCGAGGCGGGCGAGTTCAGGTCCGAGCTTGTTGCTGATCGGGCATGAGGCACCGAAAAAGGCGAGGATCATGCCCTGACTTCCGGTGATTCGAGCGCTGAGCTTCTGCTCCTGACCTGCGAGATCCTTGAGTGGCAAATCCGGAACAAGAGCACCCACGCCAGCCTCAGAACCTTTGAGTATTTCAGGTGCTTCGGTGTTTTCGGCGGCTGGCGGAGTCGCGGGCTCCGTGGCAGGCGCTGAAGGCAGGCGCGGGATGGCTTCACCACGCGCACGCATGGCCGCGACGACCGCAGCCGCTTCAGAGAAAGTGACCCGGCCATCTTTGTCCGCGTCCAGACGGACAAACCAGTTTTTGCGGGGTAGTTCATCGATCATGAGAACGCCGTCGCTGTTTTTGTCGAGTTGCTTAAAGAGGCCGTTATCGCCTGCGCCTTCCGTGCCTGCCGCTGCGGCGGGTTTCGATTCGGAGGAGAGTTTGGCGCGCAGGGCTTTGGCGGCTTCCTCCAAAGTCAGCGAGCCGCTGCCATCAAGGTCAAGGCGCTTCAGGATTGGTGCCGCATTCATTTCACCGCCGGAGATGATGCCGTCGCTGTTCGTGTCGTAGGCTTTGAAACGTTCGGCCAGAGCCGCATTCTGGGCGCAGAGGGCGGAGGTGAGCGAGAAGGCGGCGAGAAGCAGGGGACGTTTCATGCGAGTGGCTTTGAGTGACCGATGCATCGTTCGTGTATGACACGCTGGTCGAGATTTGTTTTCAACTCCAGCCGCGGGCGGCAGTTGCAGGTTCTCCTGTCTTGGCAGAGAGGCGGTTTGTCTTTTCTTCCGCAATTGCTCACGCTTCTGGGGCAGGGGCGCGGTGATTCACCCGCGGTTGGTGGTGTTCTGGCGCGATCATGAATGGAAGTGAAACAGCAGGCTTGTCGGACGGGGTGTTTCATGGCTTGATCGTCGCTCCCATGATGCCCCGCTGTTTTATCATTTTTCTGCTGACGGTTTTGTGTCTGCTCCCCGGCTGCAAACGCGGCATTGAGTCGCAGACACCAGTGATCCGCACGATTGTGCTGTTGAGCGCCAATGGCGAACGGCCCTATGAGGTGGCGCAATTTCAGAATCTGATGCGGTTGGTTTCGGTGAAGCCGGAGGTGAATCTGATTTCCCATGATGCGGCGGGGAATGCGCGAACACAGGCAGAGCAGTTTGGCAAGGCGATGCAGGACAAGCCTGTGGCCATTTTGGTGACACCGGTAAATGCTCTGGCACTCTCTGATCAGGTGGATGCCGCCGTTCGAATGGGAGTGTTGGTGATCGGTTTGGGTGAGGCAGCTTCAGCGATGCCCTGCTCCACGGTGCTGACCTGTGATCAGCGGGAGATGGGTCGCATGGCCGGAGACATGACCGTGCGTGCGCTGATCCGCAGGGCGCAGGAAGATGGTAAGACCGACGTGACCGGTCGTGTCGTGGAGATTCGTGGTGACGAGTCGGGCGAGATCAGCACGGCGCGGCACGAGGGATTTGTCGAGATGCTGCGCAAAGAACCAGGGATCGTGGTGGTGCACGATGCGCCGGGGGGCTGGACGAAGCAGGGGGGCAAGGATCGCGCCACGGAGGCGGTGCGCCTGCAGGGCAGTTTTGATGTGCTCTATGCGCACAATGACGCCATGGCTCTGGGCGCTGTGACGGCACTCGGGAGTCAACGGATGGACGTGCTTCTCATTGGCACGGACGGTTACATTGGTGAAGAGGGCGGGATGACTTTGGTGAGCCGTGGTGATCTGGACGGGAGCATCTATCAGCCGATTCTGGTGGACCTGGCTTGGCAGATGATTGCCCGGCGTCTGGGCGAATCCGGCTACACGCCGAAGCCGTCCTATCGGTTGACGCCGCAGGTGATCACGCCAAAGAACGCCAGCGATCTGCTGCGGGACGGCGTGCTGCCCTTGCCGGAGCTGTGAGAGCCGGTCAAAGCAGCATTCCTGGCAGACTTTGCGACACGCCGCTTCAGCCTAACCAAAAGCGGGCTTAAGCCGACTTCTTCTTTGTGGTCTTTTTGGCAGCCTTTTTTGCGGGAGCTGCTTTTTTAGCCGCGGCCTTTTTCACCGGAGCTGCTTTTTTGGCCGCGATTTTTTTGGTCGTGGCGCGCTTTCTGGCGGCCGGGGCTTCTGTTTTTTCTTCCTGCCAGGCCACTGCGGGAGCGTCTTCCCAGAGTTCTTCGAGAGCGTAAAACTCGCGTTTTTCAGGCGAAAGGATATGAACGAGGACGTTCGGGTAGTTCACGATCAGCCACTGGCTCTCGTAAGTTCCGTCGCTGATGATGGGCTTGAGGCCGTTCACATCACGCATCTCCTCGACGATCTGATCGCGCACGGCGCGCAGCTGTGGATTGGAATTGGCGGTGGCGATGACGAAGAAATCGGTCACTGGCGAGAGTCCGCGCAGGTCGAGCAGGAGAATGTCTTCCGCTTTCTTTTCGTCGGCATATTTGGCACAAAGGCGGGCGATCTCGATGGATTCCATGGTGGTCAGTAAAAACGTGATGTCCCTTGAAACCCACTTTCAGGCACAAAGCAAGCATGCATCCACTGGCGGTGCTGGAAGTGGTGGCCCGTCAGGGCAGCATCCTGGCGCTGGCTTCGTGAAATGCCTGACGCATCGGGGAGGCATCGCCGTTCTTCAGACCGGCGCGCTGAATGAGCAGGATGTGGATGGTTTTTTTCACCGGATCGATCCAGCCCTGGGTGCCATGGGCGCCGCCGTGGCCATAGGTGCCGGGGCTGAGTGTGGCGGTGACGCCTGTGGGCGTGACGACGAGATGAAAGCCGAGTCCCATGCCCATACCTTCAGTGAAACTGGCCTTGAGATCGCCAGTGTGGTTCTGCGTCATGAGTTTCAGCGTGGCTTCAGAAAGGTAGCGTTTGTTGTCGAGTTCACCGCCATTGAGGACCATGCGATAAAATTGCAGCAGATCCCCGGCGGTGGAGAACAGGCCGCCGGCAGCCAGAGGCGTGCGTTTTTTATCCGAGTAGGGCGGGGTGAGGTACTTGATCGTGGTGGCTTCAAGGCCCTTGCCATCGGCGGTGGGTTTGTAGGATGTGGCAAGCCTGCCCAGTTCGTTTTTGCCCGGCCAAAAGGTGGTGTCATTCATGTGCAGGGGCTTGAAAAGACGCTTCTCCAGAAAGCTCGGGTATTCCTCGCCACTCACGACTTCGATGAGGCGGCCAAGGGTGTTGATGCCGGGATTGCAATAGGACCACTTGCTGCCGGGCTCGAACTGCAGGGGACTGAGCGCGTAGGTGATGACGGCTTCCTTGAGACTGAGGACATCGAGCGCATCCGCATCCAGCGGGGAACTGCTGACGAGGCCGCTGGTGTGGGTGAGCAGGTCTTTGATCGTGATGGGGCGCGCTGGCTTGACGAGCACGGTCTGGGTTTTGGTTTTCTCCTTCAGCAGCATCTGGCCTTTGAACTCGGGCAGGTATTTGGATACTGGATCGTCAATGCTCAGCTTGCCCTCATCCTGCAGCATCATGACGGCGAACGCGGTGATGGGCTTGGTCATGGAGGCGATCCAGAAGAGACTGTTTTTCTGCATCGGTGTCCTGGATTTAAGATCTTGAAATCCGACCGCTTCGTGACTGAGCATCCGGCCATCTTTCCAGACGAGCGTGACCGCACCCGCGAGCTGTCCGTCCTTGATGAAGGGCTTCTGGCTCGCCGCAATGGGTGAAAGTGCGGTGGCATCCGGCGCGGATTTTTCCGCGTGGAGCGACAAGGCGAAGAGCAGGGCAGGGAGGAGTCGAAGCGGTGTCATGGCAGGTTGTTTGTGCCCGCCATTCCAGCCTGCTTGTGGTTTCAGCGCAAGCCTGCTATTCCAGAGTCTGGACAATGGCCCCGCGCTCGGCGGTTGCCTGATCTAAAGGGCAGGGGTCGTGCACCGGTCAGGTTTTTTGCA
>CANJVS010000145.1 GCA_947477755.1 Verrucomicrobiaceae bacterium
GACCAAAGGCCGCGACTTTGTTTTCAATCTCGTCGTGCTTCAGCATCAGATGGACAAGCTCGGCATTCATCCCAGCGATGCCGAAGCCAAGGCTGAACTCGAAAAACAACCCGGCTTCCAGGAAGAAGGAAAATTCAGCCCACAGCGCGCCTACAACCTCCAGCAGATGCTCGGCATGTATGGCATGAATGCCGCCGACATGCTGGACGTGGCGAAGATCAGCATCGGCTTCAAAAGAATCCAGGAACTCATCGGCAAGAACTACGTCCCATCGCCGATCGAGACTGAAAAAGCCTACGCCAGCCACAATCAGACGCTCAAGATTCAGACCATCAATTTCGCGCTCGATGACTTCAAAAAAACCGCGCAAGTGAAGGATGAAGAGATCAAGAAATATTACGACGAGAACAAAGAAACCTACAAGACCACCGAGAAGCGCGCCCTCAGCTACGTGCTCTTTGAAAATCCCAAGGACGAAGTGAAGCCCGAGCCCAAGGATGCAGCCAAAGATGCCGCCAAGAAGGACGCTGCCGCTGAAGAGAAAAAACTCGCCGAAGACCGCCAGAAGAAGATGAAGGAACAGGTCGATCGCGTGAACAAATTCAACGATGCCAGCATCCTTCCGGGTGCCAAGTTTGACGACATCGTCAAGAACCTCAAAGAGAAGGCGGAGACCATCCCGCTCTTCACCAATGACGCCGCCCCAGCCTCCATCAAGGATGAGGCCGACTTGCTCAAAGCCGTCTTTGCCCAGGACAAGGACACGCGCCCGATCAGCGATCCAGTCAAAGGCACCAAGGGCTACTACATCTTCACGGTCACCAACATTGAAAAATCCAAGCAGCAGGATCTGGCGGCAGTGAAGGACAAGGTGAAGGATGTGCTCGCCGGTCAAAAGGCGCAGGAAGCCATGTCCAAGGCCGTGAACGAAGCCCGCACAGCCTTGCAGGAAGGTCTGAAAGCAGGCAAGAAGATCGACGATCTCGCCAAAGAAAAGAAGCTCACACTCTCCGCCGTCAAGGAACTCACGGTCTCCGAACCGCCAGCCGACCTGCCGAACGCTTTCCAGATTGCGCGTGAGGCCGAGAAGACCGCCGCCGGTGAGATCACCAAGGCTGTGAACACCGACACCGGCGCCCAACTCGTTTATGTTTCCGCGCGTGAACTGCGCAAGCGTGATGACAGCGTCGCGCTGCGTAAAAACACCGAAGACCGCAACGCCTCTCAGGAGCGCAACCGCCTCTTCAATGCCTGGTTCACCGGCAGGCGTCAGGAAGCGGCCTTGCACGTGCAGGTCAAGATGGACGACAAATCATGACCCGCGACAGCCTGCCTCTCGAAGAACTTTTTGACGAGGCAAACGGCCATCTCGCCGTTGGTGAAATGGATGAGGCCATCCTCATCTACCGTCAATGCGTCGAGCGCGATCCCAATTTTTTCGACGGTTGGCATGCGCTTGGCATGGCGCTGCTAAAGATGGATCACATCAAAGAAGCCATCGGAGCCGGCCTCATGGCCACCACCCTCCAACCCAACGACCTTCTCGCCTGGACCTCCCTGTCCCAGATGTATGTCCGCAATGGCCAAATCGCCGAAGCCGAAGACGCGAAGGGAAAGGCACGCATCCTCTCCCTCGGCGGTAAAGTGGTGAAGTAGCAGCGCTTGCTGTTGCGCGGCTCAGCCTGAACAAAGTCAGGCTGCCCATGCTGCGCTTGTGATGTCCCGCAGACAGGCATTCTCTGTCGAATCTTTGCGTTGCCGACGGGGTTAGACGCGCCATTGCTCAGACCTGCCCTGACATGTCCCCATCTGAACGAATCGCCCATCTCCGCCAAGCCTTTCCTGAGGAGGGGATGTTTCGCGACAAAGAGTGGGTGCTGTCGCCGGAGGCCTTTGCCTTGGATGCCCGCACGGTGGCGCTGATCGAGTCGCTCGGCCCGGCTTTGCGGGCCTTTCAGCGGGCCTGCAACCGGCTCTACTTTGAGAGTCTTGAGAACCCCGCGATCGCCTGGGTTGCCAGGCTGCTGGATCAGGGCAAGCCGGAACACATCATTGCTTTAAGCCGTCAGCAACGCTGGCGTGATGAGTTGCCTGGCGTGCTCCGTCCCGACCTCGTGCTCACCGAGAATGGCGTGTGCATTTCGGAATTGGATTCCCTTCCCGGCGGCATCGGCCTGACCGGCTGGCTCAATGAAACCTACGCCGCCATGGGCCAGTCCGTGATCGGCGGGGCCGATGGCATGATCGAGGGTTTTGCCTCCGCTTTCCCTAACCATGACATCCTGATTTCGCGCGAGTCGGGCGATTACCAGCCGGAGATGGAATGGCTGATCGGCAGGATCAATGAACGCTTCGGTGGTCTGCCGCGCAGCGTGATGAATCCGTGGAATCTCACGCCTCACGAGCTGATCGGATCGAGCATCTACCGCTTCTTTGAACTCTTCGACCTGGCGAACGTGGATCTGGCCGATGAGATGCTGAAAATGGCGCAGGAGGGTGATCTCAATTTCTCACCGCCATTGAAAGCCTTCCTCGAAGAGAAGCTCTGGCTCGTGCTCTTCTGGTCGCCACAGCTTCAGGACTTCTGGCGCACTGCCCTAAACACGGAACACTTCAAACTTCTTCAGCGCTGCATCCCTCAGGGCTGGGTTGTCGATCCCGCACCGCTGCCGCCTTTCGCGGTCTATCCGGGGCTGAACATTCAGTCCTGGCAGGAAGCCAAACGTTTCGGCGGCAAGCAACGTGAACTGGTGCTGAAGATCAGCGGCTTCTCCGAGCTTGGTTGGGGCTCACGCAGTGTGTCCATTGGCCATGATCTCTCGCAGGAGCAATGGGCGGCCGCGCTTGATGAGGCATTGGCAAGCTTTCCGTCGAACCCCTATGTCATGCAGCGGTTTCAGCGCGCGAAACTGGTGAACCATCCCGCCTGGGATGAGCAGAGCCGGAGCACCGTGATGATCAAATCACGCGCCCGTCTCTGCCCCTACTACTTCGTGCCAAAAGACAGCGATGAGACGCATCTGGGCGGCGTGCTCGCCACCGTTTGTCCGGCTGATAAAAAGATCCTCCACGGCATGAAGGATGCGATGATGCTGCCTTGTGTGGCCGGCTAGACCAGGCCATTCGGCCGGCTCCAGCGGATCTTTCCGAGCACGAGATCGCCTTTGAATCGGTGCTTCGGCAGCATCTCGCCATCAGTCACCCAGGACTCATCGGTGCTCACGTTCAGTGTCTGGAAATTGCCCATCAGCGGCACTTCATCTGCCTGAATCACACCATCACCATTCATCGGTAAAACAACACGCTCCGTCTCGCGAATCAGGCGCAGTGTTTTCAAGTCCACCTGCGCCATGAACAGCGGCGCGCGCCAGCGGATCACATTGACATTGCTCGCATCCTTTCGGGTATAGACCAGATGCAGCGCATCGCTATGCGGCAGCCAGTGCTGCTGGGTCGTACTCATTTCCAGCGGCGTGCCATCATCCCAGCACCAGGGCTGCTTCTCGGCAAAATCGAGCCCATCATCACTCGCCGCCACGTAACCGCGATTGTCCTCGGCGCGCAGCGTTGTATAAAATTTCCCGCGATACCGCACCAGTGATGGCTCCAGAAGTCCGCGGCCAGCCGCATGCTTGATCTCGCGACCCACTTGCTGAATCGCCAGCGTTTCACCATCAAACGAGCAACGCACCCCGACCGCTGAGCGGCTCGTTTCCTTCGCACCAAAAGACATCACCATGGCGATGCTGCCATCCTCCAGCACCTCGCGCTGTCCGCAGTTGTTCGTGTAGATGAAAGCTCCGCGTGGATCGTCCCAAAGCAGACGCTTGCGCTCAGACCACGTCCCGTCTTTGTAAACCGCATACACCGGGCAGCGCGGTGGCTGCTTGCGGTCAAACTTGGGTCCTTTTTAATAGACGTTGTGACCCAAGGCCAGCACGCTGCCGCTCGGTGGATGATACTGCGGCACCACATCACACACCCCTTCATCGCCACGGCTGTCAGTGGTCGGCACCCGCCCCAGAGGCGGCACGGGCTGCGGTTCCGACCAGGTCTTGCCGAGATCCCGTGATTCCATCCAGTGCACCGGCATGAAGAAATCCGAGCCGCGAATCTCCTGCATCGTCATGAACACCACGGGTCCACCCTTCCCCGGCATCAGACAGGGTCGCGGATGAAACCAGGACGGGCCGCTACCATCGCGCCCGCGCTTGAGCGTGATCTTGCTGATCGCCCCCACCAGAGGGATCGCTGACTGCGCGGTGGCGGCATTCGCTGCGAAAAGACCCGCCACGCCCTGTTGAATGAATCGACGGCGGTTCATGATCGGAATCTCAAAAAGATCACTTCGCTTTCTTCACCTTTTCCGGAAGGCCCTGGCCGGGCTTGGGATCCAAATTGGCGAGTAGATCAGCATCCGTGACCACCGACTCAACACCTGCCGCCGGCACGTCGATGTGCGCGGTCCAAAGAATGGCATTGAGCACCAGTTTGCGCTGATCATTGTTGCCCCAGCCCTTGTGGTAATGACCGCCGGTAAAACCAAAACCGCGGCCGCCGCCATCGCGCTCAGCGGCCCATGCCACATGCTGCCTCTCCTTGTTCTTCACCGACTCGCGCACCGCGGGGTTACCGCTGTGAGCACCATCAGGACGGCTCATCGTGGACTCGGGAGCCACGTCGCTGAGAATCGGCGTCACGCCTTTCATGCCCTGGCGGAAGCGCATGAAGAAATACCATTCATCATTGGTGCTGAAGGGCTTCACTCCAGTGCTGATCGGGTGTGCCGGGAACTCCTTGAAATTGGCGTCCCAATGCGGGTTCACACTCCAGTTGATCTCAAAGGCGCCGCCCATCCAGTCGATGAACTCCTTGTTACCCTTTTCAATCGTTGGCTCCACCGCGTAGTGCAGTGCCAGGAAGCCGCAACCGCGTTTCATCTCCTTGTCCAGTTGCTGAAGTCGATCCCCCTGCAGCGCCGGATGTCCGCCGCCGCCGTCCGAATAAATGACCACCGTGGCCGCCTGGGACAGCTCCTCCTGGGAGGGCCATTCGCCATTGAGATGATGTTTGATTTCCATCTGGCCCGCAGCGCCCTGCTCCAGGCACTTCCTCAAAAGTTGAATGCCCGCATTGTGCTCATGCTGGGCAGGGCCGTGCGAGGGCTTGCCCGCGATCATGACGATGAGTTTTTTGTCAGCAGCGGACAGCGTGCCGAGAAAAGCGAGAGCGAGAGTGAGCAGAAGTGGTTTCATAAAGAATTGAGACGGGCAGAGTGACTCAAACGCACCGCCTTTGGAAGCCTTTTCACCGCTTCACACTTCTCCACCCCAGAATCCCGCAGAGACCAAAGCCAAAGACATTCAGTGAGCCATGGATCATCCACATCTGCGGCATGGTCAGCGCCGCCCAGGGCAGCAGATGGCGCAGACCAAAACCGAGCGCGAGAATCATGGCTGCCATCGAAGCCGCGCCTGAAACAGCAAACAGCAACCGGTGCGACCACAGGAGTCCTGCCTGGCAAGCTTGACGCAGTTGCAGCCCCGCCACCACCAGACTGCCGAGCACCAGCAAAGTCACACCCATCGGCTCCACCCAGGGCAACCATCCAAAATGAGTGCAGCTGATCCCCACCGCCACCAGCGGCACGCCGGCCAGAATCGCCCCACATGAAAACCGCGACCAGCCGTCGGGACGGCTCTGCCCATGCAATCCCGCGATGAGCGGCAAGGTGAAACCTGCGTGATGAAAATGCGCCGCAGTCAGCAGCACGATGAGTGGATCAAAACCAAACGGCGTCCAGTTTCCCCGATGCGCCACCAGCCATGCCGCGCCGATGGCCGGGAACACTCGCGACGCCAGCACACAGATCTGCCCAAGTGACAGCGCACCTTGAACGCCCCGCATCGCATCAAAGGCTGCGAGCAATCGCACCACCAGCCAGGGCATGGCCAGCAGAGACGTGCTCATGGCCGGTTTCCAGCAAAACGAAAGCCCGAGCATGATCGCCGCCGCCATTGAAACCAGTTCATGCTTTCCCGCCAGCTCAGGCACAGCCACCAGCTTCCGGGATAGCGGCATCAGAACCAGTGGCGAGAACATCAGCAGGAGCACAATCCAGGACTCGCTCCCCGGATCGAGTTGCATCAGCGCCACGAAAGCCAGCCAGAGTGCCGCACCGAGAATTTTCAGGGAGAGTTCGAGTTTCAAAATCACATCCGGGGTTCAGGGTTCGCCACCGCAGTGACCATCCTGTTTTGCGAGTCCCTCACAAACCGGCACTGCCACCACCGCGCCAGAGGAAAACCCACCCAGGCCAGCCAGTGCCGGGGTCGCGAGAAAGCGCGGATCACATACCAAACCGATCCATCGGGATGCCACTCGATCACAAACTGTTCCTCACCGCACTCCGCATGCTCAGGCAGAGTGCCATAGACAAACCCATGACTTCGATCGCTGTCGCAGCGGCGCAGGATGCGGCACGGATTCACCCACCAAAGGCCGGCAATGCGCGTCACCATCGCCACGATCACACCCGGCGTTTGCGGCGATCCGGCGGGGTGCACCATCGCCCATGGCGGAAACATCATCCACGAATCCAGCGCAGCACAGGACTCATGATACACCGCCTCACCACCGCCCAGTCTAACCAAATGCACATCCGCGATGAATCCCGGCTGCCCGGCTTTCTGCAAAGACCTCGGCTCATAACTCAGCGGCTCATCCTGCCATGCGCGCAACCATTTGATCACGAGCAGTTCTCCGGGACGTTTCAGCAGCAGCATGGCAAAACCTACCGACACCAAGCCA
>CANJVS010000146.1 GCA_947477755.1 Verrucomicrobiaceae bacterium
GCCGCGCCGACCGTGTCGCCACCTGCGAATGCGAGCGCACCAATGAACCCAGCATGGCCCAGGCCCTGCACATCGCCAATGGTGACACGCTGAACCAAAAGCTCTCCCAAAAAGGCAACCGCCTCGACGTCCTCCTCTCCAGCAAACTGCCCGACGCGAAGATCATCGAAGAAGCCTATCTTTTAACACTCACCCGCGAACCGACGGAACGCGAAAAAGCAAAAGCCACCGAACTCCTCGCCACCGCCAAACCCGAAGACCGCCGCACCACCTTCGAAGACATCTTCTGGAGCCTGATGGGATCGAAGGAGTTTTTGTTTAATCACTGAGCCGTGGAGCGAATGTTCACATTCGCTTCAAACCACGATGAAAACCTCTTTCCAAATCCTGCTCGGCCTGCTGTCCACGATAGTGGGTTTTTTTGGGACATGGATGGGAGTGTTGGCCTGGGAAAGCAGGACGCACTCTTGGGTGACGTTTCTTGTCGCCCTCTTGGTCAGCGGTGCGTGTTATTTGTCCACACAAGAACATAAGTCGCGTTGGTCACGGTTTCCAGCCATCGGTTTTTTAGCAGGATCTGGATTGTTTGGAGCAATTTTGAGTTACGCCACACCTGTCCCCTTGATTTGCTTTGGCATCGTCGTCTTCATTCTTGTTGCACTCTCCGTTTCGGTAAAATCACTTCGAAAGATCGCGAAGGGATATGCATGCCTGCTTGCGTTGAGCGGGCTGACTTTTGCCGCCGATCATGTCTTCCTTGGCGGTCAGGTCTTTGCCTGGAAGTGGAGGGTAATCGAACACCCCATCTTTGGCCCCGGGGACTTTATCAAAGTGGAGAGCCACGGTCGGCGTGTCATTTATGCCACAGACGTTGGGTTTCTTGATCCATGGTGCGTGGCAATCATCTGGGGTTGGCACATCTTCCCCCGAGTTGTTAGTTTTGGTGACAAATTGCCTGATGGAGAGTTGCTCAAAAATCCAAAGATACAGGAGGCTATTCGATGAGTCGTGAAATCCTCCTCGTTCAAGCCCAACGGGGTTCCGTCCAAGGTCGAATCGCCAATCACCTTCGCATCGCGCGGCAGCGTTCTGGAGTGCTCCAGCCCTCTGGAGCTTTTCGCAGGCCAAACGACGTTCGAAAGCGCCGGAGGGCCGGCGCACTCCAAAACGCTGCCGCGACTTTCTGCACCCTCGACTCACCCGTGAATTCATGAAACGCCTCCTCTTTATCTTTCTGCTGGCTCTCTCCACCACCCACGCCCAAACCGTGGACTACACCAAGCAGATCGTCCCGCTGTGGGAAAGCTACTGCATCGACTGCCACAGCGCCGACGATCCTGATGGCGAATTCGTGTTGGACACGTTTGCCGCGCTGATGAAAGGCGGGAAAGAAGGGACTGCCATCACCGCAGGCAAGGGCAGCGAAAGCATGCTGGTGAAATTTCTCGAAGGCCGGTCAGGCCGCGGCGGGAAGAATGAATTCATGCCACCGGGCAAGCGCGAGAAACTCAAGCCGGAGGAGATCGCGCTGATCAAAGCATGGATCGATTCTGGTGCGAAAGGCCCGGTCATTGCGGAAAGCAAACCCATGCCGAAGGAGGTCATCACACCGAAGATCATGCCGACTGTGCCGCCGAAGCGGTCGATCCAGGCGGTGGCGTTTTCGCCAAAAGTACAGTTCATCGCAGTGGGCCGTTATGGCGAATTGGAGCTGCTCAACCCGGTGACCCGGGCAGTGATTCGCAAGCTCACAGGCATCAAGGGCAAGGCCAATGCGGTCGCATTTTCGCCGGAAGGCGACACCGTGTATGCCGCGGGTGGAGAAGCGGGCATCGTGGGGATTGTGCAGAGCTGGAAGACCAGCGACGGGACACCGCTGCGCTCGTTTGCAGGCCACACCGACGCCGTCTATGCGCTCGCCGTTTCGCCCGACGGCAAACTCATCGCCACCGGAGCCTACGATCAGAAAATCCGCCTTTGGGACACCGCGACGGGCAAGGAAGTCGCCCTGCTCAAAGGTCACAACGGCGCGGTGAACGGCCTCTCATTCCGCCCCGATGGCAAGGTGCTCGCCAGCGCCAGCGCAGACCGCACGGTGAAGCTCTGGAGCATCCCGACCGGCTTGCGACTCGAAACACTCTCGCAGCCGACCAAGGAACAGACGAGCGTCGTTTTCAGCGCGAATGGCAAGCAACTCTTCGCAGCCGGAGGCGACAATCGCATCCGTCTTTGGAACATCAGTGCCGATGCCAAAGAAGGCACGAACAAGATCGTCACCAGCCGTTTCGCGCATGAAGGCGGCATCCTGCGACTCGCGCTGTCCATGGATGGCGGGTTGCTCGCGTCCACCTCCACTGACAAATCGCTCAAGCTCTGGAGCGCCGCCGATCTCATCGAAAAACTCCCGCTCGAAAAACAACCCGACTGGTCCTCCGCGCTCGCTTTCACCGACAAAGCCCGACTCGTCGCCGGTCGCATCGACGGCAGCCTCAGCGTCTATGAATCCACCACCGGCAAGACCGTGATGCCCCCCCCGCCAGCCAAACCAGTCGCGGCGAAGAAAGCCACCGCCAAAGCAGCGATGGCAGCCAAACCCATGATCACGAGCATCGCACCACGTGGTTTGCACAGCGGCATGGAACAGCAGCTGATCATCACCGGCAAAGAACTCGCGAAGGCCACGGTGCAATTCGCCGATGCTCGGTTCAAACCTGTTGTTGATGCCGCAGCCAGCTCACCGACAAAGCTCGTCTTCAAGGTCAACGTGCCCGCTGACCTGCCGCGTGGCGGTTATGAAGTCTCCGCACGCACCGCTCAGGGCGAGACTGAGAAAGTGAAACTGCATGCCGATGACATCGCGCCCACGACCTCCAGCGCCGCTGATTTTAAAGCTGCGCCAGTCGTCGTGAAGAAACTTCCCGCCAGCCTGTGGGGCACTCTCACGGAGATCGGCCAGCATGATGCTTATCGTTTCACAGCGAAGGCGGGCGAGGAGCTCGTGCTCGATCTCGCCGTCGCGCAGATCGGCAGCGCGGCGAAATCACCCGCGCTGGAGATCATGGACATGAACCGTACCGTGCTCGCCGTGAATCGCGGGCTCGATAGTGGCAGCGATCCTTTCCTCGCCTGGAAAGCGCCTGCGGATGGCGACTACCTCGTGTTCGTGAGCAACACCACCATGGATGGCAGCGCCGTGCATTCATACCGCCTAACCATCGGTGCTTTAGCCTATGTCACCGCCTGGTCACCTCTCACCGCGCAGATTGGCAAGGACGTGAAAGTGACGCTCATCGGCCATCATCTCGACGGCAAAGATGCCGTGATGATGAAGGCGGACAAAGAGGGCGTGATGCCCGTGCCGCTTAATGACCGGGCGCTGCGGTTTCGTTCGATGCCGCTGCTGCGTGTGAGTGGACTGACGCAGGCGAGCGAAGTCGAAGGCAACGATAATCTCGCGAAGGCGCAGGTCGTGACCTTGCCGGTGACGATCCATGGTGGGCTGGAAAGCCCAGGCTACGGCGGCAAAGCCGACATCGACCATTTCGCCTTCGATGCCAAAAAGGGCCAGACGTGGATCCTTGAGACACTCGCCGATCAAGCGGGCTCACCCGCTGACACGAAACTCGATTTGCTCGACTCCAAAGGTCAGCCTGTGCCGCGCGTGCTCCTTCAGGCCGTTCGTGACAGCTATAATAACTTCCGCAGCGTCGATGCCAACAATCCCGACATCCGCCTGCAAAACTGGGATGAAATGGAGCTCAACGAGTTCGTCTATTTCAATGGCGACGTGATGCGCATCTTCCGCCAGCCGCGCGGTCCCGATGGCGGTACGTTTCATTACACGTCGAACGGCAAACGACGCGCCTACTTCGATACCAGCGCCATGGCTCACTCGCTTGATGAACCCTGCTACGTCGTTGAGCCGCGCCCTGTCGGCAGCCTGATCGTGCCGAACGGCCTGCCTGTCTTCACGTTGAACTACGCCAACGACGACAGTGGCGATCGCAAACTTGGCAGCGACTCGCGCCTCACCTTCACCGTGCCTGCGGATGGCCGCTATATCGTCAAAGTCACCGACACGCGCGGCTGGAGTGGCGAGCGTTTTGTGTATGCGCTCTCCATCCGCGAGCCCAAGCCTGATTTCAGCATCAAGCTCGCCGGAGCCAACCCCACCGTCATGCCTGGAGCTTC
Source organism: Verrucomicrobiaceae bacterium (assembly GCA_947477755.1). Taxonomy (GTDB): domain Bacteria; phylum Verrucomicrobiota; class Verrucomicrobiia; order Verrucomicrobiales; family Verrucomicrobiaceae; genus Prosthecobacter. Next base: position 4,192 of record CANJVS010000146.1, read on the forward strand.
CGTGGGTTTCTCCTTCCGCGCAGACCGCGTGGATGGCTTTGAGGATCCGATCCAGATCGACATCACCGGCCTGCCACAGGGTTATTTCGCCTCCTCACCGATTCTCATCGAAGCCGGGCATGATCTGATCAGCGGATCGCTCCACGCCGCGCCCGACGCCAAAGCGGATGCCGATTGGAGCCAGCTCAAGATCACCGCCAAGGGCAAAAGCATCACCCACGACGCCGGAACCTTCGGCAAGGTCACGCTCGGTGCCGCACCGAAGTTCATCATTGTCATGGAACCCGACAACGGCGGCAAAGCGGTGATGCGCAATGTGCAGGACGAAACCAAACCCCTCGAAATCACGCTCGTTCCCGGCCAGACCGTGAAGGCCTGGATTCGCGCCGTGCGCAGCGGTAACGACGGCATCATCAATCTCGACGTGCATGGTCTGCCACACGGTGTCATCGTCGATGACATCGGCCTCAATGGCGTGCAGATCCGCGAAAAAGAAAACGAGCGCCCCATTTTCTTCCGCGCCGCCAACTGGGTTCAAAATCAGGACAAGCTCATCCACGCCGCTCTCAGCTCCGCCCGCAACGAACACGACAGCGCCGGCCTGCAGACAAGCTTTCCGATGTTGCTGAAGATTCGGAAAGCGGCGGGTGTGGCGGTGAAGTGAACAGCTTGAACTTGTGAGATCATCTTCATTCATATGATCAAGTTTATTCCGATTCTCTCTTTGATTGGAGTTGCTGGATGCTCAACAAAAGCGCCGATGGCACTTCAAGAGCCTTTCATGTCCCCGGTTGACCCCATCTACCCATCAAGCAAGACGAATGAACATTCTGACCTTGCGATGGAGCGCTTAAAGCAGGTGGTTGACAGATATAAAGCTGATTATGCAGCCAATTATCGAGAATTCAGATGTGAGGAGAGTGCGGTGCCTGCGGCCAAGATATTCGAAATGGATACGGACAAATTGGCTCCCGTGTTGCTGCCAGATGCTCTTCGATTACACCTCAGGTTGGGAAAGGCGATCCCCATAGAGACTGAGCGTTTGGTGTTTCGAACCGAATCGCGCTACGTCCTCAAAAATGCTTCTGGCAAGGAGCTCGCCCGTGGTGAGAGCATGATTACAGAATCGAACCAAGGCGGCTCCCGTGTCATTTATTGCGCGGCGAGCCGAAGCATGTTGGTGGACGAAACTCTGAGTGGTGCAGGCGACATGTCGCGTCGCATAGCGTTTGTGCCAGATTTAGAAGAGAAGAATCAAGAGATGGGGGATGAGGTGGCGTGGCGGGTATTTTATGTTCATGTGCCCCTCAGACAAGACATTGGTGAAGGCCATATTGGGCACATTCTGTCGATCTCCAAAGGCAAGATTTATGTGGAAACCGACGGGGTGTTTTATGCCTTCCCGATCAAAGAGTTTGTCGAATCCAAATTGGAGTTTTCTGTCGGTTGAGGTAGGGGCAAAGTCATTGAGAGAGGCCCAAACTTTTGTGCGTTCACACACGTACCATGAACCGCCGCCGCTTTCTCCAGCAATCCCTCGCCGCCTCCGCTTACGTTTCTGCGCCCGCCATTCTGAGCGCGAGGTCGCCTAACTCCATGTTTCAAGTCGCATCGATTGGGGTGGGTGGAATGGGTGGAAACACGATGATGAGTGTGTTGCAGCATTCGAAGGTGCGCATCGTTGGCATGTGCGATGTGGATTCAAAAACCCTTGCGCTGGCGCAGCGTGGCGAGAGTTCGCGACGGAAGGAACATCAAGGCTCGGAAGCGAAAGAGCGGCTCGGTGACGCGGCGGTGTTTCGCGACTACCGCGAGATGCTGGCGAAGCTGGGAGACAGCATTGATGCGGTGACCATCGGCACACCGGATCACATGCATGCTTCAATGGCGGTGACAGCGTTGCGGGCCAAGAAGCATGTTTATTTGCAGAAGCCGCTCACCCATCACATTCACGAGGCGCGGATTCTCGGTGCAGAGGCGGCAAAGGCCGGGGTGACGACGCAGATGGGCACGCAGGGGCATTCGAGCATCGAAACCTCGCTGGCGGTCGATCTCATCAAGAGCGGGGCCATCGGCAAGGTGAAGGAAGTCATCTGCTGGGAGAACAAGAAGGCCAGTTGGTGGCCGAAAGTCACTGAACGCAAAGCGCAGGCCGACCCGGTGCCGGAGCACATCGATTGGAACCTGTGGCTCGGTGTGGCGAACGAGGTGCCGTTCCTCGAGGGAGCCTATCATCCGTCCATGTGGCGCTCGTGGGTGGACTTCGGTGTCGGCATGATGGGCGACATGGGCTGCCACTACTTTGATGTCGTCTTCGCCTGTCTCGGTCTCGCCGCACCCTCCCGTGTGCGCTGCCTCGATGAAGGCAGCAAGGGCGATCTATACGCAATGAAGCGCCACCTTGAACTCGAATTCCCCGGCACCGCACTCACTGCTGGCGACAAGATCAAGATGACTTGGATGGACGGCGGTTACCCGTATGATCCGAAGGTTGTCATCAAGCCAGCCGTGCTCACCAAGGACACGCCGAGCGGCATTTTCTTTGTCGGCGAAAACGGCGGCATTTTCAAACCCCACAGCCAGCGGCCATGGCTGGTGCCTGAAGA
>CANJVS010000147.1 GCA_947477755.1 Verrucomicrobiaceae bacterium
ATCACGATAGGATCATAGCCCTCACCGCAGATCATCATGCGCGTGGCACCAGCCTGCACGGGTGTGCTTTTCTTTTTGTCCAGCGTCGTCACAGCGGACGTCACACGGTCCGGCCACACATCCACATTGCTGCGTGTCGTGGTCGTGAAGACGCTGAGCATCTGGTAATAATCCCGCGTTGGAAACGGATCAAACTTGTGATCGTGGCAGCGCGCGCAGCCAACCGTCAGGCCCAGCATGGCGCTGCTTGTCGTGCTGAGCATGTCGTCCATGGCATCGTAACGCGTGCGCTCGACTTCATTGGCGGTGATCTGTGACGGGAACACACCCGCGCCAAGAAATCCGGTGGCGGCAAGTGCCAGCGCGTTCTTTGGCTCGTATTCATCCCCGGCGAGCTGCCACTTCACAAACTGGTCATACGGCATGTCCATGTTCAGCGCCTTGATGACGAAGTCGCGGTAATGAAAAGCAAACGGCCGGTCATAGTCCTGCTCGAAACCCGTGCTCTCCGCAAAGCGTGCCACATCCAGCCAGTGCCTGGCCCAGCGTTCACCGTAGCGCGTGGAGCCGAGCAATTTGTCGATGGCGGCATTGGGATTTTGAATGCCCGCCTGAAGCTCCACGGGAGTCGGCGGGATTCCGGTGAGATCAAGATACAGCCTGCGCACCAGAGTGGCCGGGTCAGCAGGCGGATTGTAAGTTAGACCATTCGCTTTTTTCAAAAGCAGTTCATCAATGGATCCGGCCGTCACTTTCTTCAGCGGCTGAAAGGCCCACCATTGCCGGTCTTCTTTCGTGACGACGGTGGCATCCCGCTTCGGTTTCTTTCCGGCGATGAGTGGCCCTGAATAGGGCGCGCCATCATTGATCCACGCGGTGATTTTAGCGATGGCATCAGCCGGGAGTTTGGGCTTGCCGTCTGGCATGTGCGGTTCCTTGACGTGATTGAGCTGATCGATCAACGAACTGCCTGCGGCATCAAAAGGCAGCACGGCGGGACCGTGCGAACCACCGCGCAGCAAATCCTCACGGGTGGCAAGATCGAGATCGCTCTTCACCTTTTCACCGCCGTGGCAGCCGAGGCAGTTGGTTTTCAAAATGACAGACACCTCCTGATCAAAGGTCTTCAGTCCACGAGTCATGCGCTGGGCATGATCGGCTGGCAGGGTCGCCGCAGCGGCGAGCAGCGGGGATGAAATCAGGAGGGTGATGATGAGCCGGTGCATGGGCGATGAAATGTTGCCGATACAAACGCCGCCGGGCTATGCCTACTTATGCCTGTTTTGTGTCTTATCCTGCAAAGCACCTGCCCAACAGATTCTATTTGATGGCATATTTTCATCACGTCCCGTATCTGATTGGCTTCAGCTCATGTCGCAACGCCACAAGTATCTCAATTACACAACGCCCTGGGGAGTCAGTCTTTCGGGTGTGGCCAGAGGCGGTCTGTCGTCCTTTTTGATTCATGAAAGCGGCTATCAGGCAAAGCTCGAAGACTGGAATCATGAGGGCGTGGACAGCCCGTTCTGGCGCCTCTATCACAACCCCAAACCCGGCTGTCATCTGCGCTTTCAGGGACGGGAAATTCCACTTGGTCCGGACGAGTTTGTGCTGATCCCTGCGAACACCATTTTCGACTGCTGCGGTCCTGTCCCAGCCTGCCACTTTTGGCTGCATTTCACGGTGAACCATCTGGCCGGGACGGTGGCGGAGGCCCCGCTGATCCTGCCGGTGAGTCCTTTGCTGCAAAGCCTGGTCCGGGCCGTGATCGAAACCCACCAGCAAGCGGCTGGCGCCGCGCGCGACCAGCGGGTGCATCATCAGAGCGCCGCGCTTCTTCACGCAATCTTCGCGGAATGGGACGCACCCGAGCCAAAGACCATGCCGGAGCGTTTGCTGGAAGTCCTGTCCCTGATCCAAAAGGCGCCGCACGCCGATCTCTCCAACCCGTTTCTCGCGGAACGCGCCGGCATGGGTGTGGAGCGCTTCATCCGCAGCTTCCGCGAGCACACGGGACTGACACCGGCCGCCTATGTTTTGAGCACTCGCCTGCGCCTGGCTGGAGAGGCCCTGGCGCTCTCGGAAAAAACAATCGACCAGATCGCGGTGGAGAATGGCTTTCCAAACCGGCACTACCTGACGCGCATGTTCACCCGGCAGTTCGGCTGCGGACCGGCGGAGTTCCGCGCACGACAGCACCGGCGGCGCGGCTGTTGATTACGGGATGGTGACGTCGATCAGCCGTATCCGGCCCGAATTCCTCGGCGACGTTGCCAGTGTTTCGATACCCTCAGGAAGCTCCGGCAGCAGGAAGAATCCATAACCGCGATTGATGCCGCTTCGTTTCACGATGAGGCCTTGATAGGCCACTTTGCGATTCAGCGCGGCAGTGTTTCCGGCAATGGTGAACTCGCCGCTGAAGACGCCCGTGGACGGCGTGAGCACGGGCATGGTAACCAGGTTCAGATTGACCGGAATGGTCACTTTGTTCGTTAGGCCGGTCACGCTTGGATTTAAAATGCTGAAAGTGAGATCAAACTCCTTCCCTTCCACATCAAGTCCGCCACGGGTGAACTGGAGTTCGGCGTTGTTTGTCGAGTTCGGCATCCCCAGGACCACGGCACCGGCGACCGGCGGCACATAAGCGCCGCCGTCGGCGTTGAGCGGGATGGGGCCGAATCCGGCGCGATAAAGCGTGTCCACCTCGGCCGCGGCGGCTGCGGGTTTCAACCAAGTGGGCGTGCCGGCGAGCATGTTGTCAGCCGGCGTTGCGCCAGGCGTCACAACCAGCGTGCCGGCAAAGGATCCAAGTTGATTGTAGAGCGGCTGGTAGATCAGCACCTGCCCCTGCTGGCCGATGAAGGTTGTCGTCGTGAAGACGTTGCCGTCAGCCAGCTTGCCACTGACGATCAGTGCGCCCGTCGTTTCCGTAACAGTGAATGAACCATAGCCATGTCCCTGCGGAAGAGCGGTGCTGGCATCCGTCTGCTCCAGCATGAAGGTATGCAGTGTTTTGTAGGCCGTGGCTTTGTTCGCCGTGGTCCACGCATTGCGCCAGCCGGTCACGGCCACCGTGTTCACACCGCCGTCCGTCAAAGTGCCAGCCAGGGTGTTGGTCACCGGATCGAGCAACACATCCAGCGTGCCGATGCCGGCCTTGGTGAACAGACAGCGCGGAGATGTCGCACCGGATGCGTCCGCGATGAGGACTCCTGCGAAAGCAACGCTGGTGACGCCTGTGATGACCTTGCCGCTGTAGTTGCCATTGCCCGTGGTGACCAGTTCCAGACGCGATCCGCGCGTGGCATTGAGCGCGGTGTTGCGGGCGATGAAGCCGTGAAAGGTGCCGACCGTCATGGCGGGCAGAGGCTGCACCAGCAGGGTGAAACTGATCGTGTTGCTGATGCCTGCCGCATTGGCGGCCTTGACCGTCATATCATAACTTCCGGCGGTTGTCGGCTTGCCACTGATGACACCTGTTGCGTTATTCATCGTTAGGCCTGGCGGCATTCTGGTCACGGTGTAAGTGACTGGCGCATTCGTCGTGGGTATCGTCAGACTGAAGTCCGCGCTGACCATGGCGGCCGGTATCACGCCCGGAACAGCAAGCACCGGCAGCACGACTCCCGCCTGATTGATCGTGTGCGTCTGTCCGCCGATGTTGATCGTTCCCGTGCGTGCCGTTTTGCCTGCATTCGGCTGCAGCGTGACCGTCACCACTTCATCGCCCGTGCCCGAGGTTGGCGATACGGAAGCCCAAGTCAGACTTTCGATCGCCGACCAGGCTCCCGTGGCCGTCACCGTCACCGGATAGCTCGTGCCTGCGGAGGCGAAAGCAGGCGGGGAGACCGGATCAATGACACAAGTGCCGAGAGTGAGGTTCACCGTGCCCGTCGACGTGCCGGTAAAGCCATCAGTCGCCGTGTAAGTGAACGTGGCCCCGGCAAAAGTGGATGAGGCCGTGAACACCAGTGTGGTGCCGACCTTCACCACCTTGCCCGCAGAGACAGGTGCGACCGCAGAAAAAGCAGTGATGCTCAGTGTGTCACCATCGCCATCCGTGTCATTCAGCAACACCGGCAGCACCACAACAGCTCCGGGCAGCATCGCCTTGTCATCCGTCACAGCCACCGGCGCCTGATTCGAGGTGACAAAAGTCATATCGGCTCCATTCACCGAAGCCATGGCATCACCGGCATGCACGCGGAAGTGATACTTCGTGTGTGCCGCAAGTCCTGAAACGGGTGCCGCGACAGGAGTCAGCGCGCTGCCGGAAACCGTCGGGGGAGTGGCAGTGACCGTAGTGCCATAGGCTGTCGTCAGGCCGTACTCAAAGATCACATCCCGCACCGTTCCTTTGGCATTCACTGATCCGTTCAACGTCGCGTCATTGATGTTGACAGCGGAAGCGGCCAGCGTTGTCGCTGCCGGAAAGGAAAGCACGGACAAAGTCTGGACCAGTCCGCTTGAACCATTCCCCGCACCGCTGCTCACCCGTGCCAGTGCACGCACCTGGCAGGCTGCAGGCAGTGTGATCCCCGTTTTCTCCCAACCGCCCGCGATGCGCACCCCGGCCCCCAGGGCTGCCCAGGAGACGCCGCCATTGGTGCTCAATTCAAAGGACACTGACTGCGCCTCAGGTGCAGAGCCAGCCCGCAACCACTGGAGACGATTGGCACTGGTGGCCGTCAGACTTTCCACCACGGCGTCATTGTCGAACCGTGCGAAACGATTGCGCGCTACACCGCCAGCCATGGTGAACAGACCGCCGGCAAAAACCTCCCCGTCCCCCTGCATCGCCAGACTGTAGATATGGTCATCCACATTCGGATCAAAGGCAGGATCAAGCGCTCCAGTGGAGAGCACCCGCGCGAGATGATGGCGCGCCACGCCGCCCATCGTGCTGAAAAAACCGCCTGCGATGATTTTGCCGTCTGCCTGCAGCACCAGGGAATTCACCCAACTGCCGGCATTGGGATTGAAGCTGAGATCCAGCGTGCCGGCCGCATTCAATCGCGCGAGCCGATTGCGCGCAACACCAGCCACGGAACTGAAACTGCCGCCGATGAGAATCTTTCCATCAGCCTGCACCACCACAGCATTAACCGCCGTGAAGAGACTGACACCCACATTCGGATTGAAAGCCAGTTCCAGCGAACCGTCTGCATTCAACCGCGCCGCATGGTTCCGGCGCGTGCCGCCCACAGTCGTGAAACCGCCGCCAATGACCAGCTTCCCATCCGCCTGCAGAGCCGCCGAATAAACCGTCCCGTTAATATCACTCGTGAATGTCGTGTCCAGGGTGCCGTCGACATTCAGCCTCGCCACGCGGTTATGCGTCACCGTTCCAATCGCCGTAAATTCACCACCGATGATGATCCTGCCATCAGACTGCACCACAATGGCCTGAACCCCGCCATTCACGTTGGGATCGAAAAGCGTGTCGAGGGTGCCATTCGCATTCACCCGTGCGATTCCGTTGCGTGTCGTTCCCTTGACGGTTGAGAAGTCACCTCCGAAAAGAATTTTCCCGTCCGCCTGCACCGCCACGCAGTGAACCACGCCGCTCACATTCGGATCGAAATCGGAATCCATGGTGCCATTCGCATTCAGTCGCGCCAGCCTGTTGCGCGGCACGCCGCCGAGCACACTGAAATCCCCACCAACCAGAGTCTTTCCATCGGGCTGCATGGCCATGCAGTTGATTTCCTTATCCGCATTCGCGATGAGACCTAAATCCACATCTCCCGGTGCCGCCCGTGAGATTTGAATAACAACCAAGAGCAGCAGAGAGACGATGATGTGACCTGGTTTCATAAACAATAGGGTTGGGTGTTGGATCTTTAAGACAAGAGCCTGAGTAGACGAGTGACCATGCCCCGCCTGGAATTAGCGTCGGCCTGACACTCCGCCACGAAACCATCATTTCGCAACACGAACCAAAGCTTTGATCCTGCTTCTATTGGCATCATTTGGCGCCTCATTTCCGCCCAACCAACGGCCGGGCATCTTGGAAAAAGCCAAGGGGGTGGATGCTGCCCGAAAGAACTCCAGGCTAGAGGGCTGCGCGAAACAGCTGAGTGAAATCAGCCTCGCTCAACGGGCGTGGATTGAACTGCGCCGTCCATTGCTTCGTCGCCATCAATGCCAGAGCGGGGAGGTCGGCCTCAGTGACTCCGTAGTGGGAAATTTTACCGGGCATTTTCGCCTCCCAAAGCAACTCGCTGATGCGGTCGGCGAGATCACCATCGAAGTAACTCTCATAGATGGCGGCAATCTCAGGCAGCACGGAGTTAAAACGGATGACGTGAGGCAGCATGACACCGACGGCCTCTCCATGCACGACCTGAAACTTCGCAGTCAGAGGATTGGCGCAGGAGTGGGCGGCACCGAGCATGGAGTTCTCAATGGAAGTCCCGGCATAGGCGGCACCCAGGAGCATCATGGCACGGGCATCGAGATCACTTGAATCACGCAGCACGCGGCTGAATCCGGCATGGCAGAGCTTGAAAGCCTCACGTGAAAAGATGGAGGAAATGCTGCTGCGCTTGCTCGTCACGGCAGACTCCAAGGCGTGAGAGAGGGCGTCCATGCCGGTGCAGACCGTGACGCGGTGTGGCTGCGAGATGGTCAGTTCGGGATCAAGGATGGCGACTTTCGCCGCGGCCTTCGGATCACCGCAGGCCATTTTCACGTGCGTCTCGGCATCCGAGATGAGTGCATAACTTTGGCACTCACTGCCAGTCCCCGCCGTGGTTGGAATCGCGATCAGGGGCA
>CANJVS010000148.1 GCA_947477755.1 Verrucomicrobiaceae bacterium
GCTCACCTTTGACGCCCACCTCGACCTCAGTCTCAACGCCCTCGAATACAATCGCGATCTCCGCCTGCCAGTGCATGAGATTCGCCGCCGCGAGAAAGGCATGACGGACATCAAGGGACGCGCCACAGGCACCACGGCTTTTCCTGAAATGCACAAGACCGAAATGGGGCTGTGCGTGGCCACCCAACTCGCCGGCTGCATGGTCGGTGCCCGCCCCATCGCCAATTGGATGTCTCCCGAGCAGGCTTACGCGCAGACTCAGGGCCAGCTCGCCTGGTATCGCGCCATGGAGGACGACGGGCAGATGAAGCAGATCACCGACAGCCGCGGGCTGGAGGCCATGATCAAACTGTGGACGGATGGCACCCCCAACGACAACAAACCCATCGGCTACATCCTCAGCCTCGAAGGCGCGGACAGCATCCGCAGCGTCGGGCATCTGGAGCGCCACTGGGAACAAGGACTGCGCGCCATGGGCCCTGCACACTACGGTGTGTGCCGATACGCACTGGGTCATGATCAGATCGGTGGTCTGCCAGCCGTCGGCAAAGAACTCATTCGGGAAATGGACCGCCTGGGCATGATTCTCGATGTCACTCATCTCTCCGACGGCTGCTTCTGGGATGCTCTGGAAATCTTCCAGGGAACCATCTGGGCCAGTCACTCAAACTGCCGGGCCCTCGTACCCGACGTGCGCCAGTTCAGCGATGATCAAATCAATGCGCTGATCTCGCGCGGTGCCGTCATCGGCGCCGCATTGGATGCCTGGATGATGGTTCCCGGCTGGATCCGCGGCAAGACCACGCCGCAATCAGCCGGCCTCAAGCTTGAAGTCATTTGCGATCACATCGACCACGTCTGCCAGCTCGCGGGAAACACCCGGCACTCGGGCATCGGCACCGATCTCGACGGCGGCTACGGCACCGAACAGACGCCTGAAGATCTCGACACCATCGCCGATCTGGCCCGCATCCCCGACATGCTTGCGAAGCGTGGCTACAAGCAGGAAGACATCGAGAACATCATGCATGGCAACTTCCTCAACCTGCTGAGAAAAGCCCTGCCGAATTGAGCCACCGCCGTTTGAAAAACTCCGCTGCCTATTTCCGCACCAGCCGGAATTGCCGCTGATAGCGCAGAGGCGTCATGCCCATGTGCTTGTGAAAGTGATGGGTGAAGCTGCTCTGATCAAAGAAACCAAGATCGGCAGCCACCAGACTGATCTGCGCATCCTCATGCTGCAACGCCTCACAACCGGCCTGGATGCGCAGCTTCATGATAAAGGCCTGCGGGCTGCACCCAAACGTCTCCACAAATTTCCGGTGAAGCTGCCGCGTGCTCAGATGCACCGAGGCCGCCAGTTCCTCAACACTGAGACGCTTGCGGAAATTCTCCCGGATGTGAGCCAGCGCCCGGTCGATCTGCAAATACGGATGCACCGTTTGCAGCGCCTGCCCGTAACTCTGCGTCGTGCCCATGAGACCGATGACTTTCCCGCGCTTGTCGCGCAGCGGCATCTTGTTGGTGATAAACCAGTCGGGAATCCCCTGCGGATTGAAAAACAGTTCGACGATGTTCAAGCGTGCCTGTCCGGTTTTTAAAACCTCCTCATCGTCCCTGCGGAAGTTCTCCGCCAATCGCTGTGGAAAGATGTCGAAATCCTCCTTCCCGATCAGTTCGCTCTCTTCCTTGTATCCAAGGCTTTCGACAAAATGCCGGTTGGCACAGACGATCTGGAAGCGGCTGTTCTTGGCAAAGAAGGAGATGCCCGGAAGATGATCAAAGAGCTGATAAAACTGGCTGTCCGCCGCCAGGGACTGGAGAAAACGTGAACGGATGTCTGAATTCAGCATGGAACCAGAATGACAGGCGATGGATCAGCCCTCCATCGCTCCGGGTTGCAAATTTGAGTCCAGGTCGGCGGATTGAATGCGGCCGGCAAACGGCGTCCAAACTCAGGGCTTGGGTTTGACATTGTACTTGGACGGCGACTTGTCGAACTTCTCCTGACACTCTGCCGTCGCGAAAGCAACACGCTGACCGTCTTTCGACTGGCTGTGGAAGATGAGGCGGATGGCTTTGCCGCAGACGGGACATTTGTCGTTCACCGGCTCCTTGGCCGTTCCTGAAATCGTCAGAGCGCCCGTGAGGGCAAGGATGGTAAGCAGTGTTTTCATGATGGGGAATGATGCGCGGGGATAAACTCAGCGACGTCATTCAATACATTCAGCCATTCCTTGTCACGCCTGATTTTCGCCGTGTCTTGGAAAAGACGAAACACTGTGAGATTGCGTTTGGAAGGCGTGCGTTGCGCGGAGGCATCGAAAGTCCATGGCTAGCCGAGCGGTTGGCTGCAGTGAGGGCAGATGGTCTGCACGCTGAAAGACTTCAAGCGGACCTTCTGACCACAGCGACCGCAGGGCCGTCCCTGCCGCTTGGCCATCCAGATGATCTCTTCGACGACATAAGCTGCGACCAGGCACAGCGTGATGCCCATTCCGGCATACCACTGTGGAGAGAATTCAGCACCTGCATTCATTAACAACAACGCTAAAACCACCAGGGGGAAGCCGACCCTGTTCTTCCAGATGCGATAGAGTTCCCACATGATCAGTAGAGGTAAATGGCAATATCTTTCATCACACCAGTTCCGCCATCGTGCCTCGGGTGACGCCGAGTTGGGATTGGGCTTTGAGATCACGCCAGATGTCCTCGCCGCCGCGCTGGCCGGCAAGCAGCTCCTGATAGGTGCGGATGGTGCGCAGCGCCTCGTCGCGGGTCTGCTCCAGCAACTCGACGCGGTAATGCCGCAGGCCTGCACTCATGAGACCGCTGAAGAATTGCGCGCCGGTTTGCGGCACGGCATTGAAGAGCGTGTTGCGGCAGCCAACATCAGCCTTCAGCGGATGCTCCATGCCGACGCGGTCACGCAGCAGCACGCGGTGCTTGTCACAGGGGCGGCCGCAGTTGGTGAAGTCGGTGCCCTTTGACAGGAAGGCGGCGAAAACGCAGTGCTCCATGTGAAACATGGGCATGTGCTGATGCAGGGTGATCTCAAACCATTCCGGCGGCGCGCCATGCAGCAGGTCGAGCACCTGCTCGATGTTCAAATCGTAACTGATCGTTAGGCGCTCCATGCCGGTCTGCTTCAAAAAGTCAGCCGTCAGCGGGTTGGCGACATTGAGGGAAAAGTCACCGGTGATCGGAATGCCTTCGTCCTTGAAAAATGACACGGCCCCGAGATTGCGGATCAGCACGCCGTGAGGCTGGGCACGCGAGATGAGCTTGAAGAAACCCGCCTCGCTGGATTTTTGAATGCGCGGTGTGGCGAGGTAAATTCGCGCCGAGCCCTGATCGCGCACACGCTTCACGGCATCGCCATAAAGACGGATGTCTTCAAAATCGACATACAACTCAGTGACACCGCTGCTCAGCGCGGCATCGATCTGATCAAAGTTACGGCAGAGGACGTGCAGGGTCGGAGTTGTCAGGACCTCGGCTTGGGGGCGACTCAAAACGCTCAGCATCTCCGTGACAGACGTGACCACCTCAGCTGAGCCTGACTTTCGCCAATCCGAACTCTTAACTCCTAGCTCCGGACCAGGCACACTCTCCACCAAGGCCCGGCGCATGCGGTTGAGCTCACTGACGGGCAGCATGACCTCGCCCTCGATCCGGCATTCGAGATCACCGAGTTCAAACTCGGTGCCGCCGAGACGACCGAGCTGCGCGCGTAGCACCTCTTCATTGAGCGGGCGCTGCCTCGCCGTCTCCAGCGCCATGCTTGACTCCACCTTGACCTCTTGACCCTTGACCGTCACCACCAGCATCTCCCCTGCCCTGCCGCTGACGATGAGATCGAGCCGCTTCTTCTTCCGCAGCGGGATCTCACCGGCGAAAGTCTGGCGCAGTTGCTGTTCCAGCACCTGGTCTCCGGTTTTAAAGACTCTCATGCCGGGACGAATCAAATCCGCGCGCAGACGATCATGCTGAAACTCGATCCAGTTCCCGCGCATGCCGTAGATACGCCCGCCCTGCTCTTCATTGGTGTTCTTGAGATTCTCGAAGACGACACCATCACCGTTTTTCAAATGCGCGGGCACCTGCTCCAGCTCCACCGCATCGCGCTGCACGGAGCGCACGACACCGACGTAATAGCCGCGCTTCTTGCCATACATCGCGCCGACGAGTTCCTGGTGATTCACGCCATGCATCCAGCCGCTGTAGAGACCGCGTGAGAAAGTCATCTCCAGCTCGTAGCGGTCATCTTCGGTGATGACGCGGGTCAGATCCTGGTCGGCGAGAGCCGCGTCGATGGCCTTGCGATACACCCGCGTCACGGCGGCCACATAGTCCGGTGTTTTGAGACGGCCCTCGATTTTAAAACTGCGAATGCCCAGCTCGATCAGCTTCGGGATCTCCTGCACCGCCGAGAGATCCTGCGGGCTGAGCAGGTAGCGTTTGTCACCGAGATCACGCAACTCGCCATCGACAATCAGCTCATACGGCATCCGGCAGGCCTGTGCGCACTCGCCGCGATTGGCGCTGCGGCGGCCCAGCGATTCGCTGGTCAGGCACTGGCCGCTGTAGGCCACGCAGAGCGCGCCGTGAACAAAGACTTCAAGCGGCACCTGGGCGGGTTCATTGGCATGGAAGCGCTCCAACTCACGCAGGCTCAGCTCACGCGCCAGCACCGCCTGATCAATGCCAAGCGAGTTCGCCAGCTCCAGTCCCTCCGGTGAAGTGATGGTCATCTGCGTGCTGGCATGCAGCCGCAATTTCGGCGTGATCGCCTTCACCATGCGCGCCAGGCCGAGATCCTGAACGATGACTGCATCCACTCCTGCCGCTTCAAGCAGACGCAATTGTTGTTCGGCGGATTTCAGCTCGCCCGTGAAGATGAGCACATTGAAGGCGCAGTAGCCTTTGACGCCGTGCTTGTGCAGGAAGCTCATCAACTCCGGCAGATCCTCCGCCGAGAAATTATCCGCCCGCATCCGTGCATTGAATTTCGGCAGGCCGAAGTAGATCGCATCCGCTCCGTTTGCGACCGCCGCACGCGCGCATTCCCAGTTTCCGGCAGGAGACAGCAATTCGGGCAAGTGGAGTGGGCGTGGCATCAGGGGATGCTGTAGCCCGTGAGAAGCAGGTGCTCAAGCCCGATGGCTCCGTCTTCTCAAGGCAGATGCAGGATGCCGGCACCGACCTGAGTCACGGGTGCCTGAACTCGGACGACGTTGTTGGTGAGAATCTGCGGAATGCTGGATGAGGCGTAGTTCCGGCTCAGCAGCGCGGCGACCGCACCGCTGGTGATCGCGGCGGCTTGAGAAGTGCCGTTGCCGATCACCATTTTGTTATCGCTGTAACCTGAGACAATGCCAACGCCTGGCGCGGAAATAAAAAGCCCTTCGCCCGAGTTCGAAAAGTAAGCCTGCGTACCGTTGGCATCGACTGCGGCCACGCTGATCACACCATCGTACGCGGCCGGATAAGCCAGATGTGCCTGCTGCTCGTTGCCTGCCGCCGCCACCACGACCACACCGCGTCCCCGGGCATAGGCCACCGCCTCGCGGAGAACCGAAGCATCAGCCGTGGTGCCCAGGCTGATATTGATCAACCGGGCTCCCTGATCCACCGCCTGCATGATGCCCTGCGCGACCGAGGCCACATCCCCTCGGCCCGTCGAGTCAGCGACCCGGATGTCCAGAATTTCAGACGCCGGTGCCACACCGCCATTACGCTCGTCACGACCTGCGATGAGCGATGACATGGCCGTGCCATGCCCATGGAATGCCTGACCGTCCTTGATCAAATCCGTGTGCGTTATCTTCAGCCCTTTCAGGGTCACATGATCTGTCACACCCGTGTCCAGCACCGCCACCTTCACCCCGGCGCCCCAGCGGCTGCGATCCCCCGTGGCACCGATGGCGTCCAGCGCACTGCTTTCAAAAGGTGCCGAACCGCCCGCATTCGCGCTGTCCTTCTCAGGCTTCTCCGGCGATCCAGGCACCCAGATGTAATAGTTCGCGCCGATGTTTTTGTAGTCCCTGGCGTTTTTCCGGAGCTCGGCAGCCATCTTCGCGGGGTCCTTGTATTTCACCCGGGCCGTGAGCAGTCGCGAATCACTGTGACGAACCTCGATGCCCTCCGCCCCGGCCCTGAGGAGAAAGGCATTCAGGGCCTCGCGTGATTTGAAAGACAGTAACAATTCGCCGGGCACCACACCCTCGGCCGCCGACAGGTCGCTCAATTTTTCGGTCAATCCGTCATCGCCCGATTCAACGGCGGCCACCGTCTGATCCGCAGTCATTGAGGATTTTTTAGCCGCACGCACTTCAGGAAAAGTGGCTGCTTCGCTGTGACGCACATCCTTCACCTCGGTCGTCTGCAGCGCCAGCCAGGCCAGCGCGCCCAGAGCCAGGGCACAAAACACCACGCTGATGGCGAGAAGGATCTTGGGCAGTGTGTTCATGCAGTGCGGAGTTACGACTACTGCCGCTGCTCCGGTGTTTCATCTTTATTTACTTCCGTTCTCCGCATCGCCTGATTAGCCTCCGGCCATGCGCTATTTCCGCCTTTGGATCGCCCTCGCCGCCACCTGCCTCGGCACCTGCGCTGCAGCTAAACCGCTCGCCGAAGCCGCGCGCATTGTCGCCGCCGAGATGCCCGCAGGCTGCATTGTCACCGGCGACTACCGCGGGCAGAAGGTGGAGTTTTCCATCGCCGGCAAGGTGGAACCGGCCGGTGCCA
>CANJVS010000149.1 GCA_947477755.1 Verrucomicrobiaceae bacterium
CCGGACAATGCCCCCGCACACCTGCTTCTCAGCCGGGTGTACCTTTCCGAGGGCAACCGGCCCAAAGCCATCGAACACTTCGACCGCGCCGCGCTGATCGACGGAACCATGAGCGATCCCGCCCTGGAGCGTGAGCTCGGACGCTCCGCCCGCGATGTCCGCCGAACCTCCCCTGCCCCGATCACTCCGGAGACCAGCGCCAATGAAGGTCCGGAGGACGGCGATCAGGCTCAGGATCTCTTCGATGATCCCTTTGATGATCCGCCGTATGACTGGCGGCCTGAGACGTTTTATACCCCTGGCGATCCGAACCGCTTCGGCACCACCTTTGCCGATGTCGGCGGCATGGAAGAACTGAAGGAAGAGA
Source organism: Verrucomicrobiaceae bacterium (assembly GCA_947477755.1). GTDB lineage: Bacteria > Verrucomicrobiota > Verrucomicrobiia > Verrucomicrobiales > Verrucomicrobiaceae > Prosthecobacter. The sequence goes on from CANJVS010000149.1 coordinate 368, forward strand.
TCCGCCTGAAAATCATCTACCCGCTTCAGTTTCCCGATCTCTACAAAGCCTACGGCAAACGCACCGGCGGAGGCATCCTCATCTACGGTCCTCCCGGCTGTGGCAAGACGCTCATGCTCCGCGCCGTCGCTGGAGAAGTGCCCTGCAACTTCCTCTCCGTCGGCCTGCACGAAATCTTCGATCCCTATTTCGGCAGCACTGAGCGGAACCTACATCAGATCTTTGAGACAGCCCGCTCCAACTCCCCGTGCGTGCTCGTCTTTGACGACATCGACTCACTCGCCCAGGATCGCCGCAACGTCCGTGAGAGCCAGTTGCGCAATCTGGTGAACCAGTTCCTGCACGAAATGGACGGCATGAAAGGCGAGAACCAGCGCGTCCTTGTCATCGGCGCCACCAATCAACCCTGGTCGCTCGATCCCGCTTTCCGCCGCCCCGGCCGTTTTGATCAGGCCATCTTCGTGCCACCGCCGGATGCCGCCGCCCGCGCCCAGATCATCACCCTGCTCGCCAGGGACAAACCGATCTCAAATCTCGTGGTCGAATCCCTCGTGGAGGCCACCAGCGGTTTCTCCGGTGCCGACCTCAAGTGGGTCTTTGATCGCGCGGCCGAGATGACACTGTCCTCCGCCATCCACAGCGGCCAGCCGATCCCCATCACCATGGACCTGCTCATCAGCGTTGCCCGCAGCCACGCCCCGAGCACCCAGTCCTGGTTCGAGGGTGCACGGGAGCATGCCCAGCAGGCCACCCCCGATGCCTACACCACGGAGGTGCGTAAATTCCTCAACGCCCCGTCTCAGCGCGAACCCTGATCCCCTTTCCGACCGCCATGAACATCCAGAAAATGATGAAGCAGGTGCAGCAGATGCAGAGCCAGATGCAAAAATCCCAGGCCGAGCTCTCGACGCGCACCTTCGAGGCCAGCGTTGCCGGCAATAAGATCAGCGTCAGCGCCAATGGACATGGCGACATCACCGCCATCAAGATCGCCAAAGAAATCGTCGATCCCAGCGATGTCGAAATGCTTCAGGATCTCCTGCTTTCCGCCGTCCAGCAGGTGCAAAAAAAGGTCAAGGACACCCAGTCCGCCGAAATGGGCAAACTCACCGGCGGCATGGGCCTGCCCCCCGGGCTCGGCCTGTAGGTTCAAAGTGGAGACCTTGTTTTCATGAACCTGGTTTCCATAAAAAACCCGCTGCCCCTTTTCAGAAGCAGCGGGTTGAATTCAGTTCAGGCAGACTTGAATTAAGACTCCGAGTCGTCGCCATTGGCGCGGTCATCGCTGCCAAGAGGCTTGGCACCGCTCAACTGGAGGGGGCGGCCCATGAAATCTTTGCCGCTCAATTCGGCAACCGCACGGCGGGCCTCATCGACGGAACCCATGGTGACAAAGGCGAAACCCTTGGAGCGCTGGGTACGGTTGTTGACGACGATTTCGGCATTGCGAACGCTGCCGAGGCCGCTGAAGAGCTCGAAAAGATCGCTCTCGGAGGCATCATAGGAGAGATTGCCGACATAGAGGCGATCCGTGGTGATGCTTGATGGATCGACCGGAGTTGAATCGCGACGTGGGCGAGCCTCCCTCGGTTCACGGGAAGAGCGGGGCGAATCAGAACGGTCCGGACGCGGGCCGCGATCCGATGAAGCTGGGACAGCGCTGCGCTGTGCTTTGGGGAGCGTGGCTTGCTTGCCGAGCAGGCCAAAGGTGATGGTGCTCAGGAATTTTTGAAAACCTGTCTGCTGAGGGACTCCACCACGTGGGGTGGAAGTGCGGCGATCGGAAAAGCCACTGCCCTGACCGCCCGATGGGCGGCGGGTGCGACGGCGACGGTTGCCTTGTTGAGTCGAGGAATCTGACATGGGATGTTCGTTCTTGTGTTCTGCGGGGTTGGAGGCACCACGCCATGGAGCCTGCTAGGGGCCGGTGCCGGGGATGGACGACGGGTCACATCCTGAGGGACGGGCTGTGTGACGAACCACTCAGGCGGTTCGTCGCAGTTCCATCGGGTGCCGCAATAGCTGAAGAGGGACCCAATGGGTCCATTGTGCTCATGAATCAAATTGGTCACGAAGAGGCGTCCCGGCGAGTAAATCGCAGGTCCATTCAAAGCATTTGGCGCAGTCAATGAGCTGGCGTGGTGCATTTTTTCCGCGATCGGTGGGTGGACGTTAGACTCAGAGCACAGCGCTCCAAACAATTGCGCGCCGAGACTAGTCGGAGGGGGATGCCGGGTCAATAGCGGAGTTCACGAGCAGTGAATCGATCGGAAATGACGGATCCCCACTCCTGTCATTTTTCAGCGGAGCCAAAGCATGGGCTGAAGGAATGAGACTTGCCACGATTCACCGCAGCCTTTAGCCTGAAAAAATCATGGTAATGCAGCCGCCCGCACAGAAATACGCAATCCTTGCCTTTGGCACACTGGCACTGCTGATCACGACCGGTTGCGGCAAAAAAGGGCGGATCGAATACGAGACCGCCCAAGCCAAGATCATCCTCAATGAGCAGGCGGCAGCGCTGAAAAAGGTTTTGGCAGACTCGGCCGCCCTGGGTGATCTGGGCTATTACAACACCCCTCAGGCGGGTCATCTGGAGCAATTGAAAAGCAAGGTCAAAAGCCTGAGTGCCGAAACCCAGGAGCTGAAAGCGGAAAGGGACCGGATGCTCAAAGACATCGAGTTGCTCCAGCAGGACATGGACAGTTACCGCACACGCCACCTCCACTAAAACCAGCGCATACGGAACATGGACGGAAAAATCATCATCTACGCGCTGTTCATCCTCTCGGTTCTCGGCGGCGTGGCCGGCATCCTCTACACCACGGATGTGGACGAAGCCCAAAAGGACCTCATCCTGACCCGACAGCAACTCGGGCAGGCGGAGGAGTCGCTCAAGCAGGCAACCGAAGTCTTCACACAGCGCAAAGAAGCCGTCGCGATCATCACTGCCGCCCACATCGTCGACCATGATAATGAAACGCTCCGCACTGAAATCAGCGCCCTGCAAAAAAAGCGTGAAGAGATGAACCGGAACTTTGCCGGCACCATCCAGCGGGTGAGGGAGGCCTCGGTCGGGCTTGAGCTGCCGGAGATCCGCCTCAGCACTGGCAACACAGTCAGGAACGCCAAAATCCAGGCTGTAAACCAGGATATCACCGTCATCCAGCACAACGATGGCGTGTTGAAGGTGCCCACGGAAAACCTTCCGAATGCACTGCTGGATCGCTTCCGTTTCAGCAATGCGCCCGCCAGACAAGGTGAACCCATCGAGACAGTCCCGAACAAGCCGCCAGTGCGGCAGCCGGAAACAAAATCCGACCAATCCCCCAGCCCGCGATCGAGCGAAGCCTACAGTTTTCCCAGCAGCACCAGCGACGCAATCACCCGCCTCGGTGAAGGCGGCCCAGCCAAAGCAGCGCCGGTCGCTGTTCCAAACCCCGTCAGCAACGACCCCCGGGCCATGGAAATCGAGGGCAATCCCGCCCTTTGGCAGAGTGTGGAAAGACAATCCATCGGACGTGCCTACATCCCCGGCCAGGGCTGGCTGAAAATCGGTTCCAAGGGCCCCATCCCGGGATCGGGACGAAAATAAAACCGCCACCCGACGGAGCAACAGATGCAGCGCGCAAGCCGACCGGACTGACAAGGCTCGCGATCAGGAACAAGCCGCGCTCACAGACAAACCGTGCGTAATGCCTCCGACTGTGCCATGCTGAGCTATGGAATCAAAAATCCTACGACTGCTCGGACAGGCAGACTACACGCCCTCCAATGTCCCTGAACTGATCAGCCAACTCCGACTGCAGCCCAAGCAACAGCAGGAACTGCAGAAGTGCCTGCTCGATCTTGTCACCCGCGGCTCAATCGTCAGAACGAAGGGCAACCGCTACATCCGGTCGAGAGAAGCGGATCTCATTGCCGGCGTAATCCAGATCACCCGCGGCGGCCGGGGCTTTGTGCAACCGGATGAACCGGGCATCGGGGAAATCGGCATCCCGGAGAATGCCACTGACACCGCCATGCACGGCGACCGAGTCCTGGTGCGGCGCGATGTGCGCGCCAAAGGCCTGCGCAAAACGGCACCAGAGGAGAGCACCGGCACCGTGGTGCGCATTCTGGAGCGCGGCAGGACACAGTTTGTCGGCACGCTGCAAAAGGGCCGACAATTCCTCTTTGTCACGCCGGATGACCCGCGCCTGCCCTCCGCCATTCATGTGCCAGAGCCGAGCGATGTCGGCTGCAAGCCCAACCTCGGCGACAAGGTTGTTGTCGAAATCCTTCAGTGGGAATCACGTCACACGCCGCCGGAGGGCGAAATCATCGAGGTGCTGGGAGCCCCCGATGCCGAGGGTGTCGACATGCTCTCCGTCCTGCGCCACTACGCGCTGGCCCTGCACTTCCCCAAAAACGTGCTGGCCGAGGCTCACAGCATCGCCAAATCACGGCCTGACAACCAGCCTAGCGCCGATGAATGCAAAGGCCGGGTGGACTGCCGGAAACACAACGTCGTCACCATTGATCCCGACGACGCACGGGATTTTGACGATGCCATCTGCCTGCAGCAGCACGGCAATGATCAATGGAAACTCTGGGTCCACATCGCCGATGTTTCGCATTATGTGAAACCCGGCAGCCCGCTGGACGTGGAGGCAAAGAAGCGCGGTAACTCCACCTACCTTGTGGACCGCGTGATCCCGATGCTTCCAGAAGCCCTGAGCAATGAACTCTGCTCACTGAAACCAAACGTGGATCGCCTGACCAAATGTGTGGAATTTCTCCTCACCCGTGAGGGCCACGTGGTCAGCTCCAAGTTCTACGCCGCAGTTATTCACTCGAAGCGCCGCTTCACCTACAAGGAGGCTTTTGCAACAATTCAAAAGGCCCCGTCCGACGAGATCGAGCAGATGCTGCATGATGCAAACGACATGGCTCAGCGCATCCGCGCAGCCCGCTTCAGGGACGGCTCGCTTGACTTGGATTTCCCGGAAAACAAAATCAGGCTCGACGAGCACGGCAAGGTGCTGCGCATGGAGCGCATCGAGAACGACATCTCCCATCAGCTCATCGAGGAATACATGCTCCTCGCCAACGAGGCGGTCGCAGGCCGGCTCATGCAATTGAACCGCCCCGCCGTGTATCGCGTGCATGAGGCTCCGAAAGAAAAACGACTCAACGATTACCGCGAGGATGTGCTCAGCCATCGCGTGCCCTGCGGGAATTTAAAACTCCGTCCGGAGGTGCAGAAACTTCTCGCCAAACTCGGCACCCTGCCGATCGGCCAGGCCCTGAAGATCGGCTTCCTCAAGTCGCTCATGCGTGCGCGCTACGCCGTGGAACCGCTCGGACATTACGGCCTGGCGAAAACCAAGTACACGCACTTCACCTCGCCGATTCGCCGCTACGCTGACCTGGTGGTTCATCGTGCGCTGTTCGACAAGGTCGAGCTTCAGATCAGCGCGGCCAAGCAGATCGCCGAGCACATCAGCCTCACCGAAAAAAACTCGTCCGACGCTGAGCGCGACAGCAAGGAGGTGAAACTCTACGCCTACCTTGAGGCCCAGCTCACCTCCAAAAAACCTGAGCCATACAGCGCCCTGGTGACGGATGTTCGAAACTTCGGTTTCTTTGTCGATGTGTCAGATCTCGGAATGAGCGGCCTGGTCCCGCTGTCCGCAATTCCGGATGATTTCTTCATGTTTGATCCCGTGCGCAGCCAGCTCGTTGGGCGTCAAAGCCGCCGCGTGATCAAGCTCGGAGACCGCCTCACGGTGCAGATCTACAAACTGGACCGCTTCCAGAAACGGGTGGACTTCCAACTCGTTCAGGAAGGCTCCTCAAACTCCGAAAATGCTCCCAGAGATGGAAGGCAGGAACGCCCGAAGAAAACTTTTGCCGGCAAGACACCCCGGGCAAAGAAGAGCTTCGGCAAACGGCGCAGATCCTAGCATTGAATCTTCAACGGATTTGGCCCGGGCTGGCCCCGGGTCGGGTCTCACCAAAGATCCACCGACACCAGCGGCTCAGGACGAATGATCTCGGTGCCGCTGAGCGTCTGGGCAAAGCGTGACAGGAACCATTGCTGGGATGGCTCCTCACCATGCACCATGAGCAGTTTTTTTGGCCGCACTTTCTCGACATAGTCGGCGATCTGCTCGCGTGTGGCATGAGCGCTGAGGTCGAAGCTTTCGACTCTTGCGTGCAATTCCACCGCCTGCTGGTCGGGTGCGAGCTTGATCTTCTCACCCTGCTTGGCGGTGCGCAGTTTATAGCCCGGGGACAGAGGGTCGGTGTAGCCGACAAAGGCCACGGCATTGCGCGGATTCTCAATGAAGCGTCCGGCAAATTTGTTCGATGTGGTGCCCTCGGTCATCATGCCGC
>CANJVS010000150.1 GCA_947477755.1 Verrucomicrobiaceae bacterium
CTCCGAAGAGCAGATCCGCCGTGGTCCGGTGCAGGGTCGTAAATCATTGGGGTGAAAAACCGTCGACGTGAAAAGACTAAAGGCCAACGCTCCGGCTGACAACCCTGAAAATCTCTGCCTTCCGCCTTGGCAGAACGGGGCAGTGAGCGCAGGGTGCCCGCCTGATGATGGCCGGGAATGACGATTCATGGACCAAGACGGGGGTGCGGCGTTCAATGCGTGCCCGGCTCCGTGCTGTTCCGGACGATGCACTGAAGGTTTGGTCGGCGCAGCTCGTGACACGATTGCAGGCCCGTACGGATCTTTGGGGAGAGCCCGGCACGGTGGCCATTTTTGGCGGACTGCGCAGTGAGCCGGATCTGGTCGCCACTTTCCTGCCGTGGTTGCGTGAACGCGGCTGGCGGGTCGCGCTTTTTGCTGTTTCAGGCACGGATCTGCTGCCGGTGGAGGTGCGCGATGAACGCGATTTAAAACGGGGTCCGCTCGGCGTGTGGGAGCCTGCGGGCACGGCGGTGCTGCCGCTTGCCGAGCTCGACGTGATCCTCGTTCCCGGTCTTGCTTTTGTCCGGGAAACTGGCGCGCGTCTCGGGCGCGGTGGTGGTTTTTATGACCGGCTTTTATCACGACCCGAGGTCAGGGCGCGGCGCGTGGGCATTGCTTTTGAACTGCAACTGCTGCCTGATCTGCCGCGTGAAAGTCACGATGTCTGTGTGGCAGACATCGTGACGGAGATGTGATCAGCGGGTGGTGCCGAGCGGGGGCATCATGGCCTGGCGCACCATGAAACTGCGCCCCACGAATGGAGGCACAGAGTTGAAGGCGACGCGCCGGGTGTTGTAGTAATTCATCAACCGCGAGCGGGTGGCGATGAGCCTGGCCCGCAGTTCGGCATTGGCGGCATCGTGCGGCACTTGGGTGACCGTGCGGTTCAGGTGCTTGATCGCGGGCACCACCGCGACAAAGCGATACTGCGGCCCGGGGTACTTGGCGGACAGGAATGACTCTGGCAGACCATAGTGGACCACCACTTGGGTTCCTGCACCCCCCGCGCCTAGCAGGGGGGAGGCGAGACTTTCGGTGCCGAATTCGGAGTAAGGCATGATCAACACCTTCGACAGAAGGGGTTGGAGCTTCAGCCCGCCCGAGCATGAAGTGAACAGAGAGGTCACCAGGACCAGGGCAAGAGCTGAGAGGCGAATCATGGTGTGGGCTTACTTGATGTTACCCAACTCCGCATCAGCTTCGATGAGCTTCAGCGCCCATTGAATACCGCCAAGAATGTGTTGCTGATAAATTTTAGCGATCTCAGGGGAGTTCTTGCGATCCTTGGTGCCTTCTTTCCAGGTTGGATCCCAGACGTCTTCACGGTGACCGAGTGAGCTGTAGAACACACGACCCTTGCCGAAGTCCTTGCACCAGGAGATGGGGAAGTAACCGGGTGTCTTTTCGTTGGGATGAGCATTCAGCCCCATGAGGCCGTGGACCTTGGATTTCTCGAAGGTTTTGATGATGTAGATCTCGTCAAAGACACGGAAGCCTTCCGGCACATGCTTCGTGGCGGGATGCGCCGGATCATGGAGGACAGGCTGCACTTCCACCTGAGCTTTGTGGGTTTCAAATTCACCGCCCAGCATTTCCGAATAACGGCGGAAGGGGTGGTAGGTGTCGGAGCCGGAGTGCATGGCCACAAAGGCTTTGCCGCTCTTGATCAGTTCCACGAAACCGTCGCGATCAGGCAGTTGAAGATCGCCCGTGGTGTTGGCAAACACGAAGCCGTCGTAGTCTTTGATTTTCGCAATCGCCATCTTGTCCGCCATGTAGGCGATCACCTTGTCGTTCCATAGTTTGTTAGCCGTGTTGTAGTCGGCGAGCGCCTTGCTGTAGGCATCCTGCTTGGCTTTGAAGGATTCGTCACTGTCCTTCGGCTGCTTTTCCGGCGGCCTGCCCGGATTCTTTGGCTGGCCTTCAGGCTGGTGCACATAATCCACGGTCCATGCGCCTGATGACGCGCCCAGTTCAGCCAGCACCTTCTCCGCCGTCTCGATGGATGAGTGACGGAATCCCGTGGTGACGGTGACAACGAGCAGTTTTTTAGGGGCGGCCGCAGCTTGAAGCGTGGCAGTCAGGGCAAGCAGCAGGGCGCTGCGACGAAGCAGGGTGGTGAGTTTCATGCGAGCGAAGAGAACGCAGGCACCCGCGGACTGCTAGCAAAAACCCGCGTCTATTCCTGTGAACTGCCGACTTGCCTGCGATGGGCGATCAGCAGGCACAGATTGGCGACAAAGGGTGCGCACGGCACCAGCAGGGCCACCCAAAGCGGTGCACTGGCGGGAGTGCCATCCGAGGTCACTGGCACAAAACCAGTGAGATACATGTATCCCCCGTAAAAAACGGCAACCGATCCCAGCAATGTGCCCGCGAGCGCCAGCCGGGCACCGAGCTTGCCTTTGGTCGGTGCAAACAAACGCAGTCCGGCGGTGATCAGGACGATCAATCCAGCGAGTGCAAAACAGCTGAATGCCACAAGATGCAGCCATTTGTCGATCTCTTCGGACGCGGAAGTGGTGGCGAGAATCGTCAGCATGAAGCTCAATCCTTGATATCAATGAATTGCTGCGCGATGCCCCAGGCAAGATTTTGTCGCGGCAACACGCCGTCTCCACCACGATGGAAGCGGCTGGCGATGATGAAATTTTCACGCTGGATGCCGCCTTTTTTTGCGCTGGAAAACAGATCCGTCACGGCCATGTCGATGGTGCCGGCGATGCCTTCCTTCTGGCGAACATGCTCCCGGTAATCCGCCTCATTCGGATTGGTCATCGCCAAGGCAATGACCGCGATGATGAGAATGAATAGAATTTTTTTCATGAGGCAATCAAATGAGGAAAACACCCTGATGGCAGGGTGTTTGGAGCAACCAGTCGCTGATTCCCGACATCAGCCTGCGATGGAGAACACCTCGCGGGCGTCGGCGATGCTGCCAGTCAAGGCCGCCGCGGCGACCATGACGGGAGACATCAGCACGGTGCGTCCGGTCGGGCTGCCCTGGCGGCCTTTGAAGTTGCGGTTGCTGGAAGAGGCGCAGAGTTGGTCGCCGATGAGCTTGTCCGGATTCATCGCCAAGCACATGGAGCAACCCGCGGCACGCCATTCGAAACCAGCGTCGGAAAAGATTTTATCCAGGCCTTCCTGACGAGCCAGGCCGTCAACGATCTGTGATCCGGGAACAACGATGGCTTTGACTCCCGCCGCCACCTTCCTGCCTTTGATGAACTTGGCCACTTCACGGAAATCGCTCAGGCGACCGTTCGTGCAGGAGCCGATGAAAGCGACGTCGATCTTGGTGCCCTTGATCGGCTTTCCGGCGGGCAGTTTCATGTATTCCAGAGCTTCCTGAATGGAGATGCGTGCTGGCTCAGTGGCGGCGCTTTCAGGCGTCGGCACATTTTCCGTCACGGAGATGGCCTGATCCGGGCTGGTGCCCCAGGTCACGGTTGGCGGCACGTCCTCGGCGCGGATGTTCACCACGTCGTCATAAACCACATCCGAATCCGAAGCGACCGCGCGCCATTTGGCCACGGTGGCTTCCCATTCAGCACCTTTCGGCGAGTAGGGACGTCCTTTGAGATACTCGAAGGTCTTGTCATCCGGATTCACGTAACCGCAGCGCGCGCCACCTTCGATGCTCATGTTGCAGACCGTCATGCGCTCTTCCATCGAGAAACCATCAAAGGTGCTGCCGCCGTATTCATAGGCGTAACCAATGCCACCATTGGCGCCCAGCAGACGGATGATGTGCAGAGCCACATCTTTTGAATACACGCCTGGACGCAGTTGGCCGTCCACATTGATGCGGCGAACTTTCATTTTACTCAGAGCCATGGTCTGAGTGGCCAGGATGTCACGCACCTGAGTGGTGCCGATGCCGAATGCGATGGCCCCAAAGGCACCATGAGTGGCGGTGTGGGAGTCACCGCAGGCAATCGTGGTGCCGGGCTGGGTGATGCCCTGCTCTGGCCCGACGACATGAACGATCCCCTGTTTGCCGCTGGAGAGGCTGAAATAGGTGATGCCGAAATCCCGCGCATTCTTGTTCAACTCCTGAATCATCGCTTCAGCCAGCGGATCGGAGAAAGGAGACACTTGGCTGTCGGTCGGCACGATATGATCCACCGTCGCGAAGGTGCGGTGCGGGTAGGCAACCTTCAGGTTCAAATCGCGCAGCATGCCGAAAGCCTGTGGGCTGGTCACTTCGTGCACCAAATGGGTGTCGATCAGCAGTTGAGACTGCCCGTTTGCGAGTGTGCCGACGACGTGTGATTCCCAGACTTTTTCGAAGAGTGTCTTGCCCATGGTTTTATGAAGTGAGGGGCGAGCCTAGCACGCTCATCCGTGTGTGCAAGGCGCAGGGGAAATGTTCAAGCAGCGAGGCAACCGGTCTATCTACTGGAATCATGCTGTTATCGGTGCCTTTTGAACAGGTTCATTCCCGGATAAGTGAACTCGATCACGATCCCCTGAGTGTTGCCGGAACCCGCAATCGGCACCTGCGCGCCGAGGGACAGTTGCCAGCGGTTCGCGAACGTATAAACACCCCCGATAACGGCCACGCTCAGGTCGTTGTCGCCCAGCAGCGCATCAAACTGGAAGGATAACTTGTCTTTAACGATCGGCACCTCACCGCCAATCATTCCCCCGACGCGGTTTCCCGCCCCCGCGTAAGCATGGTTGGCGTAATCGGCACCGAGATACCATTTCCCGAACTCCTCGTGGCCGGGGATCTCAAATGAATTGATCCACCAGGAAAAATTCTGGAACTGAATGTTCGATTGTGTCCGTGCCGGATTGAAGCCTGCCTGGGTGCCTATCCCGGTTTTCCAGAAATCCGTCACCTGAAAGCCTTTCTGAATATTCGCCATCAAGTCCGGATTTCCCTGAACACTGGCGGTGGGGAGTGATTCATGCTGGGCGGCACTGTGATCATACATGTATAAATCCAGAAGATTGAACCCAGCCTCCCAGCCATCGCCAAGGCCGACGGCGACCGATGTGTTGCTGGTCCCCGTCAGTTTTCCCATGTTGAACTGCTGCTGAAAAAACAACTTGCCGCGCTCAGTGATGATGCCGCTGGGGACATTGAATAGATTCTGCTGAGCCGATACAGTGGCGGCAGAGGTCGCGAGAATGAAGGATGGCAGGAAAAGTGATTTGAAGAATGAAATTTGACGCATTGAATGGCGGAATAAGTTGTGAACGGGGCGGCAGTTTCCTGCCGCCGCTTACGTTTGCCTGATTAACCAGAGGGTGCCCGATCGGGCGAAAATCAGTCCAGGTGCTTGAGTGAGTCCTGGCTGTAAGCCTCCCCAACGACCGTCTCGCCGTTGAGCACCTGCACATGGTAGCCATAATAGCGGTGGCCTGTTTCATCCACCTTCTTGTATTTGGCGCTTCGCCCGCTGCCGGTCTTGTCCGAGTGCCGCGGAGTCCATTTAAAGGGAACTTTGGGCGTGATCAGGTGTTCATGCTTGCCGACATCAAGGATGATTTTTGACTCGCCAGACTTTTCCGCCACGATGTCATTGGTGCCGCGTTGGAGATTGGAAGCATACAAGGTCCACTTCAGAACCAGCCCTTCCAGTTTGGCGGCGGAGCCGTTTGAAACTTCGACGGCCAGCCAGTGTCCGCGGATTTCATCCAGAGCTTTTTTGTTAACGGTTTGATTTTCACTCTCAGCCCTGACCTGGAGGTGAATTTGAGCTGAGGCGCTGAACAGCGAACTGAAAAAGAGAAAACTGAAAAGGGTAATGGTACGAGGATTCATAAATGGTAAAAATTGAGATGGGCATAGACCTCCCTGAACGGATGCAAGCCACTTCCTGCGGAAGGGAGATCGTGTCCCCGCAGGCTAGGCGAATGAGGGAATGAGCGGTATGCTCAGCACAACTCAACACAGCACCAGCGATGCCGGCGGACGCCGGAGCGGGTCTCAAGGCTCGTTGAATTTCCCAATGCCAGAGTCCCTCCTGGCACGGGTGACCTGTTTTCGACCAAAACAACCAAGGCACTCGTCAGGCTGAGGTCGTCCAAATCGACTTCAACATCATTGCTCACTTCTGACAAAACATCATCCAGCGATGCCAGAGCATGTGGCTGGTCTTTCTCCCCTGATGTGGCCAGGACAAAGCAGGGCTCCACGCTGATGTTCAGCGCCAGAAAGAGTGCAAAGATGGCGGTGCGCCAGAGCATAAAGAAGAAGCACTCAGAACAACGCTGGAACTGCGACGAATCTATCGGTTCATCCCGGATTCCATCGGGCTTTTCGTTTATGCCTTCAGCCTGCGTTTCAGCTTGCGCAGCAGATCAGGATTCCCCTCCAGTTCCTCCATGAGCAGCGTCAGCACCTCCAGCGTCTGGCGGCTGATGTGGTGCTCCATGCCTTCCACATCCTGATGCACCGTTTTGGCATCCAGTCCAAAACTGGCGAGCAGCCGTGTGAGCACCTCGTGACGGCGGGCGATTTCCTGGCCGATCTTGCGTCCGGCGGCCGTCATCACCACGCCGCGGTAGCGCTCATAGACGACGTAACCATCGGCATCCAGGCGCTGAATCATGTTGGTGACGCTCGCCTGCGAGATGCCCAGGTTTTTTGCAATGTCCACCACGCGGGCGTAGCCTTTGCCCTCGATCAGATTGTGAATCTGCTCCAGGTAATCCTCGATGGCCGGTGAA
>CANJVS010000151.1 GCA_947477755.1 Verrucomicrobiaceae bacterium
CCTGTAATTCCAACCTGAACTTTTCCCTATTATGGCTGAAAGCCCTGAAGAAATTCATAAATCCATCAAGAAAATCCTCTGGATTGGGGCGCTCCTTGCGCTTTTCACAGGACTCACTGTCTGGCTCTCGTTTGTTGAACTGCCAACACACAGTCTGAACATCATCGTTGGCATGATCCTGGCGACGATCAAGGCTGCCTTGGTGGCCCTGATCTTCATGCACTTGCTTCATGAAAAGGTGATCATTTACAAATTCCTAGCCTTCACCTTCACCTTTGTTCTCGCGCTCTTCCTGCTGTTCTACTGGAGCAACACTGAAGGCTTGATTGACGAAGGCTTTGCGCTGCCAACCGCTGCTGTTGACACTCCATAATTCAACAAAAGCACTTACATGTCACTGAAACACTTCCACTACGTTTTCCTCTTCTTCGCAGTCCTCTGCGATGGAGGATTCTGGTTGTGGACGCGCTTCGCGCCTGAGCAGGCGGCTGGGATGGGTATCGGTCATCTAGGCCTTATCGCCGGCTGGACTAGCCTCGCTCTTATCGTCTACGGTCTCTGGTATTTTTTCAAAAAATCCCGCACCATCATGGTGTGATCCGCCCCACTCTTTGTTCATGAACACCGCATTCCTGCTTCCACTCGCCTGTGCTACCTGCAAGGCTGATCCAGGCAGTGCCATGGCACAGGCACAGGATTCAGCCGTGTTGCTGATGCTCGGTTTCCTAACCATCAGTTTGGGCTTTGTTGCCCTGATCGTTTTCAATTTTGTCCGCAAGCAGCAGAGTTTTGCTCTGGCTGCACAGCTCTAAATATTCCCCATATCCACACTTCCCATGAGCATTTCTGACATCAACGTCTGGCTTGGCATCACTCAAAACGCGTCAGAGCACGGCGGTCTCGTTGACCACATGCTGGGCTTCGTTCACTGGGTCATGCTTGCCCTTTTCATTGGCTGGTCCATTTTCCTGATCCTTGCCTTTTTCCGCTTCCGTTCCAGCAAGAACCCCAAGGCTGACTACCACGGTGTGCGTGGTCACGCCTCCACCCATATCGAAATCGGTGTGGTTATCGTTGAGGCCATCCTGCTTCTCGGATTTGCCTTTCCCCTCTGGTCACGTCAGGCTGACGACTATCCGACCAGTCCGGACACCATCAAACTCCGTGCCATGGGTGAAAAGTTTCTGTGGAATTTTCAATATCCAGGCAATGACCTGATGCTCAGCACTTGGAATCCGCGTGCGATTTCTCAAAACAATCAGACAGGCCGTGAACTCAACGATCCCAATGGTAAGGATGACTTTGTCAATCCTGGCACACTCAAGTTGCCCGTGGGGCGTCCCGTGATTGTTGATGTCACCAGCAAGGATGTCATTCACAACCTCGCCCTCGTTCCGATGCGTGCCGCTCAGGATGCCTGCCCGGGAGTGAAATCTCACATGTGGTTCAAGCCTGTGAAGCTTGGCAGTTGGGACATTATCTGCGGTCAGCTTTGTGGCCCGGGTCATGCGCAGATGAAGGCCGTGCTTGAAGTCGTGTCAGCCAAGGAATATGACGAGTGGTCAAAGGAGCAGTCAACCAACGCTGCCGCCAAGAGCGCCGCTCCGGCTCCCGTGGCTTCTCGCTGACGGTGTGCGGGTTCCCTTCCCGCATCTGCCAATACTTTTTCTGGAGTGCGGACGCCATCGTCCGCATTTCTGTTTTCAGGCGTAACAATCAATTCCGATGCGTCTATTCCACCAATACTCCCGTCTCACGCTCCTTGTCGGCCTCGTGCTCATCTGGTGGGGGGCGGCAGTGACAACTGAAGATGTAGGCCTCGCTGTGCCGGATTGGCCGCTTTGCTTTGGAAAACTGAACCCCGAGGGCTGGTGGAAAGTATGGGCGCTTCTTCTGGAACACGGACACCGTTGGATTGCTGCAAGCCTTGGCATCTTGGTATTCGTCATGTATTTTTGGCGCTATACGAAGGATATTCCCAGTGAAGAAATGAGTCGTGCACGTTCAGGTTGGATTGTGTTCGTTTGTTCCATAGGTGTTTCATTTTTCCCTCCATCTCCGGAATGGCTCGTTGTTAAAGGATCAATTCCTCTTCTCCTTGCGCTCATGCTTGGACTATTCGAGCCAGTTGGTTTTGTCTTTATTGGAAGCGGTCTTTTGTTTCTCGTTTTCAAAGGTTTTTTATTACCTGCTGCCATTATTGTATCGATAGGATTTGCGTGGCTCATTTTAACTTGGAGCGCGAAAGCTTGGAACCTGCTACGTGGTCTCACCACACTCGCTCTCTTCATCGTCATCGGTCAGGCATCTCTGGGTGGGCTTCGTGTGCTCAAAATGTCCGATCCCTTCGGCATCAGCCATGGCACACTCGGGCAGTTATTCTTCTGCCTGCTGGTGTTCATCGCCTTCGCCTCATCCAGGACATGGCACATGGCCCGAATGAATCTGAGTGCCACATCGCCCTTTCAGGCCAGACTTTGGAGCACTCTTTTGTTCGGCGCGGTGTTTGGCCAACTTGTGATCGGTGCCACGCTGCGGCATACCCAGCGGCTTTATCTTGCGGCCTCAGATATTTTCACCACCAAGGGGCAGCTATTCCCGCCGCTCAGTCCTGCGGATGTGTTCGTACTGCATTTGCACAAATACTGGGGCTTCACCGTCGCGATTCTTGTGATCATCGTTGCCTGGAAATCCCGCCGCTGGTTTGATCAGGTGCCGCGTTTGCGCTGGATTCCTGCTGCGCTTTTTAGCATGCCCGTCATTCAGGTCACTCTTGGCATCTATGTTATTCTCACTGGCAAAAGTTTCTGGGTGACTAATTTTCATGTCCTGAATGGCCTTGGCATTCTCGTGATCTCCTTTGTCACTACCCTTTGTGTATGGGCTTCCACACTCGGGATCGGCCTGGTCGGCGAGGCATCGCCTGACAAACGCGTTTCTGTGTCCTAGCGTGGTAACCATGAGCGAACCTGCCCCAACTGTCACCGCGCCTGCAGCGAACTCGACCCTGAGCGACCTGCTGACGCTGACCAAATTTCGCCTCAGCGCGCTGGTGATCGTTACAACCTTCGTGGCATTCTGGCTGCGGGCTGGAGCCCACATGAATGTCTGGCTGCTTGTGAATACGATCATTGGCAGCACCCTCGCCGCCTTTGGCGCTGCGGTTTTTAATCAACTCATGGAGATTGACCCGGACTCGCGCATGACTCGCACGGCGGACCGGCCATTGCCGGCAGGCCGCATCAGCCCTTCTGCCGCCTTTGCCATTGGCTGGCTGCTCAGTACCGTGGGGCTCATCCATCTCGTGCATCGGGTTAATATTGAGGCGGCGATCCTTACCGCGCTCACTCTGGCGACCTATCTTTTCATTTACACGCCACTGAAGAAACAATCCGCATCCAACACGCTGGTCGGTGCCGTCTCTGGAGCTCTGCCACCTCTGATTGGCTGGGCTGGAGCCGCAGGAGTTCAGGTGCCCGAATCAAGTTACTTCCGCTGGAGCCTGTTGATTGAGCCTGGTGCCATCTACCTCTTTGCCCTGCTCTTTCTCTGGCAGCTTCCGCACTTTCTGGCGATTAACTGGATGTATCGTGACGAGTACCGCCGCGGCGGTTTCGTCATGCTGGCAAACGATGACGAACTTGGCGAGCGCACCTCGAGACATGCGCTGGCCTGGGCTATCGCCATGCTCCTGCTCATGTTTTATCCAGTGGCCTATGGACTGGTGAAAGTGTGGCTCTTTCTGCCGGTATCACTGCTGCTCAATGCCTGGCTTTGCCAGCGTGCGATTGTTTTTCAGCGGAAGCCGGAACGGGCTACGGCGCGCCGATTGTTCTTTGGCACACTCATTTATCTGCCGGTCATTTTGCTCATCACGATCCTTGCCTGGAAATAAGCCGGCAGCCCATTTGACTCGTATCCCACTAAAATTTTCCATGTCAATTCCACCACCTTCAGAAGAACCCCGCCGCATCAACCCATGGACACTTTGGGTGCCGATCATCGTGATCGCGCTCGGCATCGTCGTCTTTTACAACTACCTGATTTACACCTCAATCGAGGCAAGAAAGACCAAGCAGACGCAGAGTGATGGCAGTGCCACTGAGCGTGGATCCGAGCGTCCCGCTTTCATGGGCCGGTTGGAGCGTGACATCGTGCTCACTGAGCGCAGCGGCAAGACGGTTCACCTCGCCGACATGCGCGGGAAGATACTGATCGCCTCCTGGGTTTTCACACGCTGCCCGCGTGGCTGCGCCGGTGTCATTGCCAAACTCAAAAAGCTGCACGCGGAGTTGGGCAACAATCCTAACATACAGTTTCTTTCATTCACGCTTGATCCGGATGACACGCCTGAAATGATGAAGAAATTTGCTACAGGACTCGATATCAAGGAAAGCGACCACTGGTGGTTTCTAAATGGTCCCAGGGATGAAGTGCGGAAATACATGACTTCCTCATTTCAATTCCGCCCTGTTCAGGATCTGCCGGAAGCCGATCGACTCAGCCCGGATGACAAATACATTCATGATCTGCGTGTGGCTGTCGTAGATCATGAGGGACATGTGCGCGGCCTCTATGACATCATGAACGCCGACCCCGAATTCCAAACCTACTGGGACAAGCAGCTACACTCTGATCTGGGCTATCTGCTGGAGGAGCAGAAGAAGCAGCAGCAAAAGTGAGTGTTGTTTTTGTTTGCTCCGGCGAATGAAAGGGCAAGCATAAAATCGAGATTCAACAATCACTGATCATTCTAAAAACTTTAAAATCATCAATCATGACTGTCACCGAACTTCCCAGACTTTATACGATTTTTAATGGCTGCGCACTGCTGCACATCATTCTTGGATTGGTGATGATCAAGTTGGGGCAGAAGAAGGCGCACATCGCCAGCATGGGCATAGCGCTGCTATTCTCCACAGCCTTCCTCGGTTGTTATCTTTATTATCACTACCATGCCGGCCATGTGCGGTTTGCCGGCACCGGACTTTCACGGCCCATCTATTTCGCCATTCTGTTCACGCACATCCCGCTGGCCATTTTGACGGTGCCGCTGATCCTCATGACCGTCATTCCGGCGCTGCGGCAGCGATTCGACCGTCACAAGAGCGTGGCTAAGTGGACTGTCCCCGTCTGGCTCTATGTTTCCGTGACCGGCATCATTGTCTATCTAATGTGTTATGTCTGGTATGGTCCGCCTATTCGCGGATGAGAGTGGGACGCCGCATGTTGATCCGGCGCGCGTGTGACCATCATCCCTGCAACGGTGGCCGGCCGTGGCAATAGTCGAGCCAATCGGCCGGTGATCCATTTTTTCCATCTTCGGCAGCATGCACCAGGTTCGTCATCTCACGCGCAGTGACAAAGTGATGGTGAAAGCCGGGTGTTGTTTTGGAGAAACCGGCCAGTTCCTCATAGAAACGGCGCGCGGCATTGCCTAACAGCATGTGATAATTTTTCGGGATGCCGCCGTGCGTGTGGAGTTTGATGAAGACCCATGGCGCTCCATCCTTCACTCGGGGGCAAAACTCCAGCCAGAGGCCGAGCCGGAGCAGGGAAGGGAGATTCTGCCCGGCTACTTCGCCATTCTCCACGCGTGGCAGCAGATTCCATTTACGGCGCTTCCAGTTTAGCCCAAGTGGACCTTGAATGAGGAGCAGGTGATCCTCTTTTGTTCGCAGCGGTGCCGTTTTGCCGGTCTGCACCGGCACACCCCTGTCATGAGATTTGGGCAGGCCGTCCTCCCTTGCGTAGTAGGCCGCATTGATCATTCGCGTCTGGCATGGATCAGGTGCGGCAGGCATGGTCATGTCGACATAACAACCTGTGTGTTTCAGCACGGCAAGTTCATTTGAGACACCGCACTTGCGGCCGGACGGGTGCGAGTTATCCAGCGCCCAGTTGCCGTGGATGAAAGCGTAGGTTGGCTGCCCGGCTGCGTTACGACTGAGCAGTCCATGCCGGGAAAAATCCAGGAGACCCTGTTGCAATTGTGCCGTCAGGGTGGCTTCCGTATCCTCGGTGTGATGCAGATGCACCTCCACCTCGCTGCCGGTTTGCCGGCAAAGTTTGGCGAGGGGATCGATGATCAATGGATCGTATTGCTCAATGGGATAAAAAAAAGTGTGTCGGGGACCGCGCCCCGAACTGTCGCGATACGTCTCCACGAGTCGTGGCCAGGCGTCCTGCCAGTCGCTGAGTGCCCGCAGAGCCCCCGCCGTGTCCGTGTCATGCAGCGGTTCAAAATGGTCGCATACCGCAATGCAGGCATGAATGGGGGTCTCGGGAGAGATTTGGACGCGATGCTTTGCAAAGCGAAGGTAAGGGAGAAGCCAATGTTCGGCACCACGGAGCATGCATTTCTTTGGCGCGGAGAAACCCGACTCGCAAGTCAGACCTCAACGACCTATTGACCACCCCGGATTGTCGAAATGAGGGTCATTGGCCTGCAAATTCTGACTTTTGGGATAAAAAAAGCAAAGCATTACGATCAGGGCAAAAATTTGGTTGCTGGCAGAGCGACTTGTGTCACTATCCACGCCCCCCGCAGCCCGGACTCATCGCCTATGAAGGCTTGTCCGACGCAGGGTCACCCCTCAGCAGACACAGACATGGCATACGCAATCATCAAAACCGGCGGCAAACAATACAAGGTATCCGTGGGCGACAAGTTCGACGTGGAAAAGCTTGAAGTAGCTGAGGGAGAAA
>CANJVS010000152.1 GCA_947477755.1 Verrucomicrobiaceae bacterium
GGGCAGGATTATGAGCAGATCGCCAACCGGCTTGGCATGCAGATCGGCACGGTGAGAAGTAATGTCTTCCGCCTGCGCCAGCGCTGGCGGGAAATCCTGTTTGAGCAGGTCAGTCTAACTTTGGCTGATCCCACCTCCGATGAGATCAAGGCGGAGCTTGCTGAGCTTCTCGGCTGTGTGTGATTTTTTTTGCAACCCCGGCCGCACGCTCCGGTAGAACCGTGTTAGACATCCCTTCACTGCTCATGTCATGACCACTCCTGCTGATCCCGCTGCTCCTGATCCCCCTCCTCCGTCAGATTCGCTTGAGCTGGGAGGGCTGGATGCGCATCAGTTGCTCAAGATTGGTCTCGATACCGTGGTGATGCCGCAGGGGCTTGACCCTGATCCTGATGCCACCATCGCCGCTGCAGGCCCGCGTCCCTCCCAGCCCGCCGCTCAGGTGGAGCTGCCGCTGCCGGAGGCACTGACGCAGCTTCTTCCCGCCGGGGCCTACAAGGTCGAATCCTTCCTCGGCCAAGGCGGCATGGGCGCGGTTTACAAAGGTGTGCAGATCCGCCTGAAGCGCCCCGTCGCCATCAAGATCATGCGGCGCGACGTCGGCAGAGACCACGACTTCGAGGCCCGCTTCGAGCGCGAGGCCCAGGCCATGGCGAAGCTCAACCACCCGAACATCGTCAGCGTCATCGACTTCGGCGAGGCCGGCCCCGATTACCTCTACATCGTCATGGAGCTCATCGACGGTGCGGACATGATGGACGTCATCCGCGGCGGCCAGATGACTCAGGAGATGGCGCTCTCATTGCTGCCGCAAATTTGTGACGCCCTTCAGTTCGCGCACGACCACGGCATCGTCCACCGCGACATCAAGCCCAGCAACATCATGCTCACGCGGGATGGCCGCATCAAGATGGCCGACTTCGGCCTGGCGAAGCACTTCGATGCCGAGAGCAGCTTCCGCACCCAGACCGGCACCGGTATGGGCACGCCCGACTACGCCGCGCCCGAGCAGTTTGACCCCAGCGCACAGATCGACCACCGCGCGGACATTTATGCCCTCGGCGTCATGATCTACCAGATGATCACCGGCCAGCTCCCGCGTGGTGTTTGGAAAGCCCCGTCTCAGCGCTCCGAGTGCGCCCCGCAATGGGACAGCATCGTCAGCCGCGCCATGCAGAGCGATCCCAGCGACCGCTATCAGCAGGCCAGTGAGGTCAAGACCGATGTCAGCAGCATCTCTCTGGCTGGCAAAGAAGGGAGCGCGGGCACTCCTGCCCGCCCTTCATCCAAAGACGGCGCAGCCGCGAAGACTCAAGAAGCGGTCAGGAGTGACCGCGCTCCCATCAAATCCCGCGCCCCGCTCCTCGTCGGCCTCATCACCGGCGCGGCCGTCATCGCCATCGCTGCCTTCTTCGCCCTGCGCAATGGAGACGAGGGTAGGGCGGATGGTCCCCCAGCCGCCGCGAACGTTCCTGGGCGCACGACGCCTGAAAAAGCACCCGCAACACCCAACGCGGCGCTTCCGGGAGCAAGCGCCCTACCCATCGCCGCCGCGCCCCTCCCCGAGTCCGGCTGGAAGCCACTGTTCACGGAGGAAGAATGGCGCACGAGCAAGGGAAGCGAGCGCGAGTTCGAGGACGGTCTGGTCCACCTGCGAGGAGGTGGCTGGCGAAAACCACAGCCCTCGCCCGATGGGGCGATTCGTGCGCGAATTCAGCTCCGCGCTGATTCAAGGGGGGCGGCTTTGGCGATGCGCCACCGGGATGAAAAGGGGTATTACTCACTCGGCGCCGCCTCCGACGGGAAATCGGTTTACCTCGATCGTTTCGACAGTCCTTCCAAATCGACCAAATTGGCGTCGTATTGGTTGCCGAAACCTCCTCAACCGGGCGATACGATCACGCTCGAACTACGCATCCGAGGTGATCACCTCACCGCTATCGTCAACGGCAAGGTGATCGGTGAAGTCACGGATGCTCAGATCAAAGGTCCCGATGAATGGGGCGTCGGAGCCGCCAACGGTTGGTTCGAGTCCGTCGAAGTGCAGAGCCTCGACGCGCCCGCAGTTGCAATGGCTCCGCCGCTGCCCGAATCCGGCTGGAAGCCGCTCTTCACCGACGCAGAGTGGAAAGCCAAGAGGTCCGAAGGAGAGACGGTTTATCGTGGCACGAAGGTCAAATGGAGCCGTGAGTTCAAAGAAGGGCTTCAACATCTCGTCAAGTTCGGTCTCAAACAGCCGCAGCCAGCGCCCGATGGAGCCATCCGCGCGCAAATCGTGATTCGGGAAGGCAGCAATCTGGCCTCCGTCTCAGCACGGAACTCAGCGGACCAGGGCAGATACCAGATGGCCACCGCGCCGGACTTCAAGACGCTCTCCCTCACCTACACTTCACCAAAGGACAGCCCTTCGGTCTTGCTCGGGCAATACAAGCTGCCAAAGCCATCTCAGATTGGTGACAAGCTGCTGATCGAACTGCGTCTCCAGGGCGACCAACTGACGGGCTTGCTCAACGGAGTCGCCGTGATCGAAGCGCAGGATCAACGGATCGCCAGTGCCGGCGATTGGGGCATTGATGCGGGTGATGGTTGGTTCGAATCCGTGGAAGTGCAGAGCCTCGCTGCGCCCGCGCTTGCAATGGCTCCACCCCTCCCCGAATCCGGCTGGAAGCCACTCGTTACTGAGAAGGAATGGCAGTCGAATTGGGACGGCGGAGAGACCGAGAATCAAGGGAAGAAATGGCGAGCCAGACGCGAGTTTCAGGACGGGCTTCTTCATCTCAGCAACACCTTCGTGAGGAAGAAGCAGCCGTTTTCCGACGGCGCTGTCCGAGCTGCTTTGGTGGTGCGGGAAGGTTTCGCGAGCTGGGTCAGCGGGAGAGCCCTCGTTGGACATGGAAACTACCGGTTCGGCTTGCAGGATGCGAAGACGCTACAGCTGGCCTTCGCGCCCAACGGTCCACCGGAAGTGCTCGGCACCTATACCTTGGCCGAGTCATTGAAGCCCGGCGACAAAGCCGCGATCGAGCTGCGCATTCAGGGAGATCGTTTGACGGGCTTGTTTGGCGGAGCCGTCGTGATCGAGGCGCGCGATTCACATCTGACCGCCGCAGGCGAATGGGGTATTGATGGCGGCGGCTGGTTCGAGTCCGTCGAAGTCCAGTCGCTCCCGGCTGCCGTTGCCGCCATCAAGCTTTGGGACTCGCCGGAGAAGCTGCCGAAGAACCCCGGTGTGACATGGGAAAATGGCGCGATGCGGATTGATAGCGGTTCAGTGGACCAGCTTTCCCCCAGAACCCGTGACGCCATCGCCAGGGTCTCCGTGCGGATGAATCCAGATTCGAAGCGGCCTGAGCTGTGGTTGCGCAAGCAGTCAGCCATCAACACCGGCTACAAGGTCGGGCTGGATGTCCAAGACCGCAGGGTCGCCCTGAAGTCGGCAAACAATGGTATCGAAACCATACTGATGCGCTGGCAGCTTCCCCGCAGCTATGCGCCAGATGAATGGCTCAAACTGGAGTTCCGTGCCGTTGGCGACTCATTGACGGTCTCCGTCGATGGCACGGTCCTGGGCACGGTCCATGATACGTCGCGCAGCCAGCCAGGAAACATGATGCTCTATGCCGAGGCCAACGGCTTCTTCCGCGACATCGAGTATGCGCCGCTGGACAAGCAGCCCACCGCCTCCCCATCTCCAAGCCTCCCCGTCTCCAAGTCTTCCGATCCGAAGTTTCCGCCCGGCCAGTGGGTGAAGCTCTTCACCAAGGCCGAGGACCTGCCCGCCGACCTGCGCAAACCGGACAGTGGGGTGAAGTTTGAGGATGGGTGGATTCGCTTTGGCAATGGTGACCGCAATCTCAACCTCCCGTTGGGTGAGATCCGCAATGTGGCAGTGCGGGTGTCTTCCCGTCGGCGGGGAGCCGTGGACAACACCACCAACATCATTCTACGAAGCAACATCCACGGCACACGCTACCAACTGGGTCTCAAAAAGGACGGAACTACCTTTGCAGCACAAAAGCAGGAACAAGGGAATTAACTTCAGCGATGGCATGAAGCGTGCCGGACTAGAGAGCATCAGCCGTCTGAAAGAGGGGGATCCAGGCAATGTCTTCCGGATGAGGTCCGAGTGGATCCCCAGAGGAAAGATGTCAAACGTGCTGCTCCAAGTGAGGGACGAAGGGATCACTGTGAGCCTGAATGGTGAGGAAGTCTTCCGCTGGAAGGCCGACTCGGCCCAACTCCACCAGTTCAGAGGTTTTGAGAATGCCCTCGCTGACGGTCTCAATGGACGACCGATCTTCGGTGTCGGTCTCTTCTCATGCGATGCGACGTATCACAGCATCGAGATGCGGGAAGTCACTGGCGAGGAGGCTCGCCTTTTGCCGCCTGTGGCTGGGGCGAAGTAGCCGGATGAGCAGGAACGCGCGCTATCAAGTCCCCATCCGCGAACGGTGCTCGCTGGGGCGCCAGCCGATCCACTTCTTGAAGGTGTTGCTGAAGACGAAGGGGTTCTGGTAGCCGCCGGTGTTGCTCTCAGTCACCGATCTCTTCGCACAGCGTGTCGATTTGATGCAGCGGCAGCGCCTCCACCTGCTCATGCACGGGATAGCGTTTCTCACCGGGATGCACGATCCAGGCACGGTCGAGTTTCAAATCGGCGAGGGCGATGTGGAGCGATTTGGTCATCTTGGGGCCGTCGTTGACTTTGAATTCGACACCATAGGATTTACCGCCTCGGAAGAGAAGCAGATCGAGTTCTGCACCATTGTGGGTGGCCCAGTAATAGGTGTCGTGACTGCCGCAGAGTGCCAGAATTTGCTCCAGGGCGTAGCCTTCCCAGGAGGCTCCGAGCTTGGGATGCGAATGGAGTTCTTTCTGCGTCTTGATGCCGAGCAGGCTGTGCAGCAGACCGCTGTCACGCACATAAACTTTCGGGGCTTTGAGTTCACGCTTGCCCAGATTCGTGTGCCACGGGGCCAGCCTGCGTGCGACATAGGTGCCGCACAGGATGTCGAGATAACTGCGCGCCGTGCCTTCTGAGGCGCTGAGCGCTCGGGCCAGTTCGGCGGCATTCCATACCTGTCCGTGGAAGTGTCCGATCATGGTCCAGAAGCGCCGCAGCGTCTCTGCAGGTGTGCGGATGCCGAGTTGCGGCAAATCACGCTCAAGAAACGTGCGGACGAAATCGGAGCGCCAGCGCCAGCTCGCTGCATCGCTACTAGCGAGAAAGGAACGCGGAAATCCACCGCGCAGCCAAAGTTCATCCAACTCGCTGGCCCCCACTTCACCCGTGTGAAAGCCGGTGAGATCGACAAAACCGATGCGGCCAGCGAGGCTCTCTGAAACGCCCTTAACGATGTGAGGCGATGCGGAGCCGAGAATGAGAAATCGAGCCGTTTGCTTGCGGCGATCTGCCAGCGGTCGCAATGCGGCAAACAACTCGGGCTGGCGCTGAATCTCATCGATCACCACCAGCCCGGTTAGTTTTTTCAGCGCCAGCTCCGGCTGCGCAAGTGCGGCGCGGTCTTCGGCACTCTCCATATCAAACCAGTGACCACCGTCACGATCTGCGACCATGCGGGCCAGCGTGGTCTTGCCGCACTGACGCGGTCCCAACAGCGCGGTCACTGGATTTTCATCCAAAGCGGTTTCAAGCTGGGCCATGGCTTTCGGTCGATCTAACATGGTCGAGTTTTATCCATGAAAATCCTTAGTTCAAGTGAGGATTTACTTGGACCAAGTGAGCTTAAACTGCCGACGCAGGTGGCTACGAGCCCATCCTTGAGCGGTGCTCGCTGGGGCGCCAGCCGATCCACTTTTTGAAGGTGTTGCTGAAGACGAAGGGGTTCTGGTAGCCGACGGTGTTGGCCACGGTCTCGACCTTGAGATTGGTGGTTGAGAGCAGCTCGCAGGCCTTTCTCATGCGCAGCCAGGTGACGTGATGCATGGGTGTGCGGCCGAGTGCGCGACGACAGAGACGGCGCAGATGCTCGGCGCTGACGTGGGCGCGGTGGGCGAGTTCATCGAGCGTCCAGTCGCGACCGACATCAGCAGCGACCATTTCCCACAAGCGCCACAGGCGGTCGTCCTGCTGCCAGGGCTGGGCGAAGCGTTCGACGTAGCTTTGGATCAGTTCGACCCAGTGAAACATGGCGGCGGGTTTGGCCTCATGCGCGGATTCATCAATGAGGCCCTCGATGGCATTCCACAAGGGCTGACCATGGAAGGGCGCCATCTGCGGTGAACTGCTGTTGAGGATGGGTTTTTGCTCAGGCTGCTGCTCATAGCGCACCCAGCAGCAGCGCCAGTCCTTGCCCTTCACAGCCTCGAACGCATTCACCATGAAGGGCGGTAAAGCCACGGCCATGCCGGCGCTGCATTTCTGCCAGCGGCCATCGACGAGCACACGGCCTTCACCACTGAGACAGGCCAGGAAATACAGGCCGCCCTGATGCATGCGCACGATTCGGTAGGGCGCGCGCGCCGTCATGACGCCAGCATGGGCGATGCGGTGCGTCTTCAGCGTGCCGCATACCGGTGAGCCGCGCAGCCACGTGCGCTTGTCATCCTCACTGGCGCGGACGACGTGAAACTCGGTCTTCTCCCCGTGGGTGTGCGTTTCGGATAGTTCGAGGATGGAAGATGGCCCGTGCATAGAGGGGAGTTTGCGGTTGTTTACCCTTGATGAAGGTGGTTTACGATTGTTCA
>CANJVS010000153.1 GCA_947477755.1 Verrucomicrobiaceae bacterium
ATGCCTGAAAGTCCGCCCACTCTTCTCTATTGCCGCTGCGCCTACGCCCAAGTCGTCCCGACCGCTGTCAAGAATGAAGTCCTCCAGCGTCTGTGTGATTCCGGGGTGAGTTTCGAGACGGTTTCAGATTTGTGTGAAATGGCGGCGCACCGTGACCCCCGCCTGCAAGCCATCGCCCAATGCGGCAAGCTCCACATCGCCGCCTGTTATCCGCGAGCCGTGAAAGGCCTGTTCCAACAGGCCGGCGCGCCACTTTCTGAAGATGCCAGAGTGTTCAACATGCGCAGCCTGTCTGCGGAGGAGATCACCACCGAAATGCTTAAAACAGAAGGCTGAAAGTCAAACTCCGCCATTGAGGTCCGTTCAGCTTTCATCTTTTCTGATTTTGTCTTTCCTGTTTTAGGCTCCCAATTTCACCTCTTTTTTCTTCCGTCATGATCACTCACACGCACCGCCCGCTCAGAGTCGTCCTCTATGAAGGGGTGGACTCAATCCCTCTCGATTCTGAAGCGCGGGCCAAAGTCATGGCCGCATTGCTGGACAAAGGTTATGCCGTGACGCGCTCAGCCAAAGGATCCTCAGCCATCCCGCATGATGACCGCAGCCTGCTCCTGCTGGGTTCATTTCCCCGGCAAACCGCTCCTGAAATCGAAGATGCCAGTGGTCAGGTCAGGGTTGAAGCCCGCGACATCACCGGACTCGATGTCGATAGCATCGTCGCACTGGTGGATAAAACCCGTGGCGACAAGCCGATGAATGAGCCAGGGAAGTGGAAGCCCTGGTTCCCGGTCATCGACTACTCCCGCTGCACCAACTGCATGCAGTGCCTGAGCTTCTGCCTCTTTGATGTCTATGGCGTCAGTGAAGACAACAAGATTCAGGTACAGAATAACGACAATTGCAAAACCAACTGCCCCGCCTGCTCACGCGTCTGTCCGGAGGTGGCCATCATGTTTCCCAAGTATCAGGCGGGCCCCATCAATGGCGATGAAATCAACGAGGCCGAAGCCGGACGCGAAAAAATCAAAGTGGACATCTCATCCCTGCTCGGAGGTGACATCTATTCTGCATTGAAGGATCGTAGCGCAGCCGCCAAAAGCCGTTTTGGCAAGGAGCGCAGCCCGGACAAAGCCCTGGATGAGCGCAAAAAATGCCTAACCAAACTCGTCAGCGACGGCTTCATCCCCGCCGATGTGCTCGCCTCACTCCCCTCCCCTGACGAAATCCTGCGCAAAGCGGAAATCGCCAAAGCCCGAGGTGCCGCAGCACTCGCCGCCCAGGGGAATTCTCCCTCATAAACCCATGGTGCCGAACGAAATGGTTCACCGGCCCGGACTAAATGCTTGATCATTGGGCGCGTCATCGCCTATACGATGCCTGTGCTTTTTCCACCCGTGCAAGTAGCCCTGCCCGGTTCTCACCGGACCTTTATGGGTGTCTCCCTGACACTCATACTCGTGCTTACTTTCAGCCTCGTTATCGGCTGGCGCTGGCATTTCAAGGTAGCCGGGGAACGCCACGCTTATCTGGCAGCGCTCGCCAAAGCAGAGGCTCTGCGCAAGCAGCAAACCACGCCCGACAATGCGGCTATCGTAACCGCGCCCGGCACTCAGCAGCCGGAGAACCCCTCGATGCTTGTGTCAGACGCACGCCCGCTCCGGTTTGATGCGAATGCATCGGTGGTGCCGGAGCCTTCCGTGGTCGAAGCCCTGCCAACGGTTAACGCCAGCAGCGTGCTTGCTGAGGCCATGCAAGTCATCGAGAAATATGCCGGGACTCCACGCTGGCAGGACCGCCTGATGTATGTTCATGACCCCGGGCGCGTCCGGAAACTCATGGAAGACTTTTATGAGATCCAGCATGGCGTGGACCCGATCATGGGGGCGCTCATGGGGCAGTCGCGCTACCGGATCAACAGCACCGAAATCGTGTTGCTGGCCTACCGCAGCGCACGACAGGACGGTAAACTTGAAATTGCTCTGAGAAAAAATGATACCGGACGCCTGGTTCTCGATTGGGAAAGCTTTGTCGGCTACTCCGAGAAATCTTTTGCCGAACTGATGAAGAACAGGTCCACCACTCCCACTCTCTTGCGGGCACTGGTGAAAATTGACGACTATTACAACTTCGAATTCGACAATCCCAACGAGCACCTCTCTCTCAAACTCAGCGCACCTGATGGTGAGGAATCGCTCCACGCCTTTTGCAAGCGTGACGGAGTCCTGGGTCGCTGGATCGAGGATGATCTCGGAGATAATCCCGCCAAGTCCCTGGTCAAAGGTTACACCCTCTGGGTATCCTACCCTCCTGAAGCCAAATCCAATTCCTGCCTGAACCTCGATCAGTTGGCCGCCGGACGCTGGTTGATCGTGCCTCCAAAATAGCGAAGGCATGACCTGCGGGAAGTCATGCCTTCAAAAGTAACCGGGCTCTAACGAATTATTCGCCGTCGCGTCCGATGGCCTCAACGGGGCAGCCGGTCAAAGCCTCTTCGCACAGAGCACGCTCTTCATCCGTCTCCGGCTGCTTGTAGAGGTAGGAATGGCCGCCATCGTCATCACGCTTAAAGTTTGCTGGCGCTGTTTCGCGGCAGAGATCGCAGTCGATGCACTGATCGTCCACATAGTAAGCACCGGACACGTTGAGAGAATATTTGTTTGCTGCGTCTGCCATATCTTGAGGGGGATTGGGTTTGGGACGCGAAAGTAGTTCCCGGCCCCCGGGATTCAATCATTTTTTGCTTTTGCCTGTGCCTGCAGAAATTTTGCGCCGGTTAGCAGTTGTTTGGGCTGGATAGCCGTGGTTGATAGGAGGGGTAATCCGGTCAGGTTGGCGTCCACCCACGGCAAACCGCCGGCAGCAATCATCACACCCCGAGAACCCTCCCAATGTCCCCCATCATCCCACAAGAAGGCTGGATCGTTCAGCACCTGTTTTACACCATAGACCATGGCTTTTGGGCAGCCCTGACCCCGGAGGAGAAAGTCGAGCGTCAGACAATTTTTAACTCAACCGTCCAGGCCATTCGTGCCCATCCAACGACACAACTTCTGACCTTCAGCATGGTCAGCCCGAAAGCGGACCTCGGCTTTATGCTGCTGACACCGGATCTTCAGGACGCGAACCGTTTTGAAAAAGAACTCGGCCTGGCTTTTGGCCCGGATGTCCTGACTCCCTGCTACAGCTACCTTTCCATGACCGAGTGGACCGAGTACAGCGAAAAAGAAGAGGAAGCTTCCGAGCGCATCGCCCGCACCGAAAATCTTGAGCCCGGATCCGAGGCACACACCAAACGCGTCGCCGAATGGAAGGGCCACATGGACAAGTATTTCAGCGACCGCCTGTACCCGAACATGCCCGACTGGCAGGTGATGTGCTTCTATCCCATGAGCAAGCGGCGCAATGTCGGTGCCAACTGGTATGCGCAAGACTTCGCCACGCGCCGTGATCTGATGGGCGGTCATGCTAAAACCGGCCGAAAATTCGCCGGCAAAATCCGCCAGCTCATCACCGGCTCCACTGGCCTCGACAGCCATGAATGGGGCGTGACCCTCTTTGCCCACGACATCTTCCAGGTCAAAACCATCGTCTATGAAATGCGCTGGGACGAAGTGACCACCCAGTTCGGCGAGTTTGGCGATTTCTACATCGGCATCCAGCTCAGCGCGGAAGAGCTTCTGCAGCGCCTACAGTTGGCTTGATTCGCACTGGTGGATTGAATACACTCCCCCCCATGAGCGCGACACTCACCTCCAATCCCGTCATCGACGAACTGCTCGCTGCCATCTCACGCATGAATCGCGAAGAGAAGCAGGCTTTGGTAAAATGTGTGCAGGAGCAGCTCGTCGAGACAGAGCAGGAAGAGTTTCCCCAGTGGCAGATGGACATCGTCGAAGAGCGGCTGCGGCGACTAGATGCCGGGCTGGACAAAGCAATCCCGCTCGAAAAAGCCTTCACAGAACTTGACCGCAAATGGGCAAGCACGTCGTGATCCTTCCGGGCGCTTTGTCCGACATGGATGAGGCGGCTGAATTCTATGACGAACAGGAGCCAGGTCTCGGTGTTGTGGTCTATGAGTACCTGAAACAGAAGTCCTTCCATTTGTCAGCCATCGCAGGACTGCATCCCTCATATCGCGGAGTGTACAAGTGGGTGGTTCCTGGCCGCTTCCCATACTACTTGATGTATTACCGGCTGGAAGGTGATGTGGTGACCCTCTCTGCCATCCTGGATGGACGCCGCAATCCAGACCACATCCGCCGCCTGCTCGAAGAACGTCTTTAGTCTCGCCATATCATGTCCAACACCCCCCTCATCATCTCCGGTCGCAGCTTTCAGTCACGCCTCATGCTGGGCACCGGCAAGTTTGCCTCTGGCGATCTCATGCGCCAGGCCATCACCGCCTCCGGCACCGAGATCGTCACGGTCGCCCTGCGTCGCGCGGACCTGACCGGCAAAGGTGATCCCTTTGCCAACATTCTGGATTTCATTCCGAAGGAGGTGCTGCTGCTGCCCAATACCAGCGGTGCCATGACCGCCGAAGAAGCCGTGCGCCTCGCCCGACTCGCCGTCGCCGCCGGGCTGCCTAACTGGGTCAAATTGGAGATCCACCCCGATCCACGCTACCTGCTGCCTGATCCGATCGAGACATTGAAAGCGGCGGAAATTCTGGTCAAGGAAGGCTTCATCGTGCTGCCCTACATCAATGCCGATCCCGTGCTCGCACGCCGGCTTCAAGACGTCGGCGCAGCCACCGTCATGCCGCTCGGTTCACCCATCGGCTCGCATCAGGGCATCACCACACGCCGGCAGATCGAGATCATCATCTCCCAGGCCACCGTGCCCGTCGTCATCGATGCCGGCATCGGCGCGCCCAGCCATGCCTCAGAAGCCTTTGAAATGGGAGCCGATGCCGTCCTGGTCAACACCGCCATCGCCATCGCCAGCGATCCCTCACGCATGGCCCTCGCCTTCAAAGCCGCCGTCGAGGCCGGCCGCTCCGCCTATGAAATCGGCCTCGGCGACTCCAGCGAGGAAGCCAATGCCACAAGTCCGCTGACCACGTTTTTGTATCGCTCGTAGGCTGATTCTGTCCAGCCTAAGTTCGGCAGAGGCGGAAGACTCCGAAGAGGAACCCACTCATTTTATCCGCCAGCTATGAGCTCTGCGGCAAAAACGCGGTCTGAAAGCATGCCATGCTCCCGGAAGCGTTTTGCCGACGTCTCCGCATTCATTCCGTTTGCCGCCGCTGCTCAGAGCGGCCAAGATCGCGACATGCGAATCGCCATCTTCGGAGGCAGCTTTAATCCGCCAGGAATGCACCACCGCGCCATTGCGGAGTTGCTGGCGCGTGAGTTTGACGAGGTGCGAGTCATCCCCTGCGGTCCGCGGCCTGACAAGGCGGTCACGGGCAGCATCCCGGCAATCTACCGGGCAGCGCTCTGTGATCTGGCCTTTGGTGAGATGCCCAAGGTGGTGGTGGACCTGTTTGATCTGGAGCAGGCGACCTTCACGCGGAATCACCAGCTTCAGACGCGCTTCGAGTCACAAGGAGAAGTCTGGCACGTGGTCGGCGCGGATCTCATCGCGGGCGGAAGCTCAGGAGCCTCACTCATTCAACGCACCTGGGAGCGCGGTGCAGAGCTTTGGCAAAGCGCGCACTTTGCCGTTTTGACACGGCCCGGACATGAGATCGATCATCAGGATCTGCCGCCGAAATCAAAACTCTTTTCACTCCAAGAGTCAGGCTCAAGTTCGGCCATCCGAGACAGCCTGAGCCGGGGCGATGAAGTGACCAGCCTGGTGACACCGCGCGTGCTTGATTACATCGAACGTTACGGCCTTTACCGCGCGCCGATCCCTGGCACCTGGGCGGAGAGCAGCCTGCTTGGCGCTCCCTTTCATCTGCAAGCCGACGCCGCCAATCCCAAGGCCCTGTCATGGATCCAAACGACAGGCTTGGGAGTGAGCGAAGCTGAAGCGCATTTTATCACCGTGCTCGGCGGCGACGGCGCGATGCTGCGCTGCATCCGCGAGCACTGGAGGAAACGGCTGCCTTTCTTTGGCATCAATGCCGGGCATCTCGGCTTCCTGATGAATGCGCCCGAGCAGGTTTTTGACAGCCCCTTTCCGCCCGCAGCGGTGATCCTGCGCCAGTTGCCGATGCTTTACCTGGAGTTTGAAAACGCGGCCGGCGAGGTGCAAACGGCTTATGGATTCAACGACGCCTGGCTGGAGCGCAGCACCAGTCAGAGCGCATGGCTGGAGGTCAGTGTGAATGGTGTGAAACGCCTGCCCAAGCTGGTGAGTGATGGTGCCTTGGTCGCCACTGCCGCCGGCTCCACGGCCTATGCACGCAGCATGGGGGCGAGCCCGTTGCTCGCGGATACACCGGCATGGCTGCTCGTCGGCTCAAACGTGATGGAGCCCGCCCACTGGCGCAGCGCCCTGCTGAGCACGGACACCACCGTGGAAATCCGCAGCCTGTCCCCCGAGCACCGCCCGGTGGAGGCTTTTGTCGATGGCTTGAGCATGGGTGAGGTCGTGGCCCTGCGCGCCCGGATCAGCCGGGCTGCCGCCGCTGAACTTGCCTTCTGCGCCAGCCATGACATGGCGGACAAAATCGCCGCCATTCAATTCCACCCGGCTCACGCCATTTGATTCGCGCTTGGCACTTGGGCAGGAATCGCGAAT
>CANJVS010000154.1 GCA_947477755.1 Verrucomicrobiaceae bacterium
GCGGGTGCCGATGTGCGTGTCATCGTCTGGCCGCCAAGCATCGCTCTCGGAACCGATCAACACGCCTGCGTCTTTGCCTCGCCTAACCAAGGTGAAAAAGCCGCCTGGCTGCGCGGACAAATCGTCGGCGAGGCGCATCCTCTGACTGAAGGCCTGAACTGGCAATCCCTGCTGGTGCGTGAAGGCATGATCGTGCCGCGTGATGATCGCGACCGCGTGCTGCTCTGGCAGGGCGAGCGCCCGCTGATCAGCCTGCGCCACACCCCGGCAGGTGCATCCCAGCTGTTTTGCCATTTCGATCTCATCACCAGCAACGCCCGCAAACTCCCCGCGCTCGCCGTGTTGCTGCACCGCTTTCTCCAGCAAGTGAGGCATGAAAAAGTCGCGCTCGAAGTCGCTAACTTCGACCTGCGTCAGCGACTCGTCGTCGCTCATGCTGCGGCTGAAAAAGCCGCACCGCTGACCCTGATCACGCATGCTACGCCAGACAGCGTGGAGATCCCCGTCGCGCAAGCCCACCTGCTGCGCGCACCCGCCCAGCCAGGCTTCTTCGAGGTGCGCCAGGCCGGCACGCTGCTCCTGCGCGGTGCCGCCCACTTTGCCGATGCCCGCGAAGCCGATCTCTCCGCTGCAAAACCCTTTCAAGATCTCGCCAGCCTGAAGACCACGCAGACCGACACCGTCATGGAATCGGATCCCAACTGGCACCTTTGGCTGCTCATCCTGCTCGCAGCAATGCTTGGCAGCTGGTGGTGGGGCAGAGCTACATCAACTCATGATGCAGATACATCACATGCCAGTCTCCCAACCTGATTAGACATCTATCGCTATGACCCAAACCACAACCACTTCAAATCACACGGGCAAAAGACTCGCAAAGATCGGTGCCTGGCTTCAGCTTTGCCCGCTGATAGGTCTGCTCGGAACTGTCATCGGAATGATGCGGGCGTTTAAGATGCTCGGCACCCAGGGAATCGGAGATCCTAGCCAACTGAGCGGAGCTATTGGGGAGGTTTTGATCGCAACCTACATCGGCCAGTTTGGCGGTTTGGTTGGCAGTGTTTTTCTCGCTCTTGCCATTTGGCGTCATGGATTCAGGCCACGTTGGATATGGAGTGTCTTCACTTTGTCGCTCCTTGTCTCCTCGCCCGCGATTTGGATGACATACGCACTCATGCAAAACGTGATGTATCCACAGATGCATGGCACCCATTGAATTCCTTTAGAAATCAGTGAGTCACTGATGCCTTCCCATATGATCCTCCGCCACCCAGAATGGCTCGCGCTGCTTCCCATCCTGCTGCTTGCCGGATGGTTGCTGCCACGCCTGGGATTGTGGCGGCCGTTGCGGATCGTTTTGTTGGTGCTCATCACGCTCACGCTGGCACAGCCGCAATGGCGGAAGCTGGAGGATGGGATTGATCTTTGGGTGCTGTTGGATTCATCAGTGTCAGCGGAGAAGCCGATGGCGAAGGGCCTGCCGGAATGGGAGAAGCTGCTGGAGAAACATCGCGGCCGAAATGACCGCCTCCATTACCTGAACTACGCCTCCGAGGTGATGCGGCGCGGGGCGGAAGGCGCGGAATTGTATGAGCGCAACCGCCAGTCCACTCAGACGGGGTTGGCCATCACTCAGGCGCTCACTCTTGCGGGTCGTGAGAGCAAAGACCGTCCGGCGCGCGTGCTGGTGTTGAGTGATGGCTACTCGACGGAGCCGCTGCATGGCATCGCGGAAAAACTGACGCGCCAGGGTGTGGAGATGGACTACCGCGTGGTGCGTGATCCTGAGCCGACAGACTTCCGCGTGGCGGCACTGAACATCCCGACACGCTCGCAACTTGGTGAGCCTTTCCTCATCGAGATCGAGGTGCGCGGCACGCGCGATAGCAGGGTGCCGCTCACCGTGCTGCGTGATGGCCGCGAGTTGAAAACCACGGACGTCGAGGTGCAACTCGGCAGCGGGCGCATTCGTTTTACGGATCGGATTGGCTCGGCGGGTGTGGCGCATTATGAGGCGCTGATCGCCCCTGCGGTGGATGCGTTTCCGGGAAACAACCGCCATGAGGCCATGATCGAAATCGCAGGCGGTCCGCGTGTGCTGCTGCTCACTTCCTATCTGGATGATCCCGTGGCGCAGACCCTGCAGCGGCAGGGATTCACGGTGGAAACGGTCACGAATCTGCGCGCTCTGCGCCCGGGGCAGATCGCGGGCGCCAAATGCGTGATCCTGAACAACGTGCCCGCCTTTGAACTGCCCGCTGATTTCCTGCGGGCGATGGATTTTTATGTGCGCGAGCAGGGTGGCGGACTGCTGATGGCGGGCGGCACGAAGAGCTTCGCAGCGGGTGGTTATTTTGAATCGGCGATTGATCCGCTGCTGCCGGTGTCGATGGAACTGAAGCAGGAGCACCGCAAGCTCATGGTCGCCATGGCCATCGTCATGGATCGCAGTGGCTCGATGAGCATGACGGTGCAAAACGGCTTCACCAAAATGTCGCTCGCGGATGAAGGCGCGGCGAATGCGGTGCGCTTTCTTTCACCGCAGGATCTGCTGACCGTCTTCGCAGTGGACAGCAGCGCGCATGAGATGGTGCCGCTGCAGCCCGTGGGCCCGAACCGTGACAAGATGGAAAGCGCGGTGCGCCGCATCGAGAGCACCGGCGGCGGCATCTATGTTTATCAGGGCCTGAAAGCCGCCTGGGATCAGCTCAAAGACGCACCGGTCGGTCAGCGCCACATCATCCTCTTCTCCGACGCCGCGGATTCCGAGGAGCCGGGCGACTACATCAAGCTCATCGACGAGATCATTGCCAACAGCGGCACCATCAGCGTGATCGCTCTCGGCAAGCGCAGTGATCCCGACGCCTGGCTGCTCGAAGACATCGCCAAGCGCGGCAAAGGCCGGCTCTTCTTCACCGACAAGGCCGAGGAGTTGCCGAGCATTTTCAGTCAGGAAACCGTCGCCGTCGCTCGCAGCGCCTTCATCGTCGATCCAGTGAAAACCCTGAAGGCAGGCGGCTGGTTCGAGATCAGCGGACAGTCGCTCGACTGGCTGCCGGAGGCGGATGGCTACAATCTCAGCTACCTGCGCGACTGGGCCAGCCAGGCGCTCCTAACCAATGATGAATACAAAGCGCCGCTCGTCTCCTTCGGCCAGCGCGGCATCGGCCGCACGGCGGCGGTCAGCTTCCCGCTCGGCGGCGAGCATTCCAGCAAAGTGCGCGCCTGGCCGAAGTATGGCGACTTCCTGCAAACCCTCACACGCTGGCTGATGCGAGAGCAGTTGCCTCCCGGCATCGGTTTGAAACATCACATCGACGGCGATCTGCTCACGCTCGATCTCATGCACGACGCCGAGTGGGAACCGAAGCTGCAAGCCAAACCACCGCGTGTGCTGATCGCGCACGGGAGTCGTGCTGAAGCCGCGCATGAGCTGGCCTGGGAGCGCCTTTCGCCCGGCCATTATCAGGCCAGTGTCACGTTGAAGGAAGGCGAGATGGTGCGCGGTGCGATCCAACTCGGCGGCACCGCCTTGAACTTTGGCCCGACACTGCTCGGCACCAGCACCGAGTGGGCCTTTGATGAAGCACGTGCTGAAGAATTGCGCCAAGTCTCCGCCAGCAGCGGCGGTCGTGAACTGCTCGACTTCAGCCAGGCCTGGCGCAGTCCGCGAGTGCCGCGCTTTGCTGACATGCAGGGCTGGCTGCTCATCACCGCACTGTTGCTCATGCTCATCGAAGCACTCGTCGCACGGACTGGCTGGCACCTGCCTGAGTGGGCCTTTGCTGGCTGGCAATGGAAGCGGCGCGAGAAACCGAAGGCTGCGGTGATGAAGCATCAGGCGCGATTGAAGACACCCGAGCCTGCTGTCACGAATGAACCTGCAGCGACGCCTCCGGTCGTCGAAGTCACCCCCGCCGACCGCCAGCGCCGGTTCGACCGGGCGAAGAGAAAATAGTCCGTCACTTCGTCAGCAGCCAGCCCAGCAGATCGACAAAATCCTTTTCAGGAATCGTCTGTCCGAACACCGGCGGCATGAGTGACATGGGCGTGGGATCATCCTTTGCCACTTCGGTTTTCCCGACGCGATGCTCCTGACCTGCGGCATCGGCGAGGATGATCACCTGCCCGGCTTCGCCTTTGAGGAAGCCGCTCATGGTGGAGCCATCCTTCAGCGTCAGGGTGTGAATGTGGAAATGCGCATCGACGTTGCGATTCGGGTCGAGGATGTCCTCGCACAACCGCTCCGCACCGCGATTGCCGATGCCATCGAGCTGCGGCCCTACCAGTCCGCCCTCTCCGCCGATGCGGTGGCATGCCGCACAGTTTGTTAGATATAGCTGCTTCCCTTTTCCTGTATCCGGTCTGGCTTTGGCATAGGCCGATGAACGCGCGGTGATGAGTACATCAAGCTGCTTCCGCTGCTCAGGTGAAATGGGCAACGGTGGCGGTGCAGGCCGCGGTGGCATGAACGCAGCAAGCTTGTCGCGCAGCGCGGCAGGCGCTGTGTGTTGCAGCATCGTCGCCAGTGTTTTGAGTGAAGCGCGAGTGCTGTCCTCAGTCTGGAAATCATCCACGCTGATCACCGCCGGCTCAATGCGCGTCACGCCCAGCCACGCGTAGGCCTTGCCGTCATCGCCATCGACGATCTCAAGACGCACCGCTTTGCCGACATGTTTGGCGAGATCGAGTTCGACACGCTGACAAACATCGCTGCGAGGCGGGAAAGCACTGGCCAGCACCGCGCCATCTTTGGCATCGACGATGCGCACCAAATTCTTGTCGTGAGCTTTGGCTGCGGGAAGTCCGCGATGCCCGTTGATCCAGAGCGCGAGCTTCGAAGGAGCGGCAAAATCCTTCGAACGCAGAATGCCCGTCAGCTTCTCCTCATCCCCGCCTTTGACCATGCTCTGCAACACTTTTGCTTCAACGCCATCCGCGCACTGGCGCGATTGAAGCGACCACTTTGGCGCGGTGTTGGCTGAAGCGAGTGATGTCCATGCTGGCGCTGCCTTCTGATCCAGCGACGCGAGCAACTTCACCGCCAGTTCCTGAGCCCATGCGAGGAGATCAGCATTCGCCGATGCCCCGCGCTCACTGAGGCCGTCAGAGATGGCTTGCAGGGAATCGACGGAGTCGTGCTGATTGGCTTTGGCGAAGCGGATGACTTTCGGTAGCTGCGTGACCTCAATGAATCGGGCGATGTGGACCAACTTGTCTTTGCTGGTGGGAGATCCATCTTCCAACCGACGCCGCATGAAGGCTGCTGCTTCGGCAGTTGGAACGGCAGGAGCAATCTCTGTGATCAACGTCCGAGCCTCGCTGTCGAGTTGGTCGAAAGCTCCCTTGAGTTTGAGGTGATCGCGAATGACCACGCGGAAAGCGAGTTGCAGGCTGATGTCATCGACCGGCGTTGTTTGTGCCATGCGGATCAAAACTGGCAGCGCTTCCAAATTGGGATCGTCCTGGAGTTTTGAAATGGCAGCGCGTTGCACAAAGGGAGACTTACTCTGAAGACCCGCACGCCAATCGGAGACATCGAGTTGTGGAGGCGCTTGGCGTTTGGCGATGCCGGATTGTTTCACCACCCGCCAGATCCTTCCTCGCTCCTTGTCGCGTCCCGGATGATCGAGCGGAACTTCGTAGTGGCCGATGATGCGGTTGTAGAAGTCGGCGATGTAGAGGGCGTTGTCGGGGCCGAGCTGGAGATCGACGGGGCGGAACCAGGGGTCGTCGCTGGTGAGGAAGTCGGGCTGTTCGTTGGCCTTCGGGGTGCTGCCGGTGAAGGTGACTTTATCGTGGTTCACTTTCGAGGTGACGCAGTTGCCGACGAACATGTGATCATCCCACTCGGGGCCCCAGACGCCGCCGTCGATATAGACGATGCCGCAGATACCGGTGCTGCCGTGCGTGTGCTGGCACATGACGGGCGCAAAGCCGAGTCCGTCATGCGGTTTGCCAAAGCTCGGGTAATGCGCGCCGCGAATGAGCTGGTAGATCGGCGAGCTGTGGCAGTCGGCGCTGTACAGATTGCCGTAGCGATCCCAGCACAAGCCAAAAGGATTCACCTGGCCGCTGGTGTAGCGTTCGACTTGAGAGCCATCAGGACGAAAACGAAACACGTTGCCGCTGTGGAGTTCGAGACGGCGGCCAGGAATGTCGAATGACGAAGCTCCAATGACGAAAGAATGACGAAGGCCTAATGACGATGTGCTGGAATTCTGACTTAGAGCATTGGGGCTTATTTCGTCATTCGGATTTAGGGAATTCGTCATTTTCACGTCGCCCTTCCATCTCTCGGCGCTT
Organism: Verrucomicrobiaceae bacterium; assembly: GCA_947477755.1. Lineage (GTDB taxonomy): Bacteria > Verrucomicrobiota > Verrucomicrobiia > Verrucomicrobiales > Verrucomicrobiaceae > Prosthecobacter. Next base: position 6,307 of record CANJVS010000154.1, read on the forward strand.
ACTTCAAACCGGCTGGTGTTGTTGAATCCATGCGTCGCATAAATCCAGCCATCCAGGCCTAACCGAAAGCTGCTGCACATGCCGTGCGTGTCTTTTTCATAACCGAGCGGACCGAAGAGAATCTCGCGCACGTCCGCTTTGTCATCGCCATCGGTGTCGGCGAAGTACCAGATGTTCGGGATGCTCCAGGCGATGCAGCCGGACTTATGCTCCGGCTTGTGCCAGGGCACGACACCGGTGGGAATATTGAGTCCGTCGGCGAAGTCGGTGACTTTGTCCGCCCTGCCATCGCCGTCGCTGTCTTCGAGCACCTTGATCGCATCCCGGCTGTCTTTGAC
>CANJVS010000155.1 GCA_947477755.1 Verrucomicrobiaceae bacterium
ATGCCAGCCTGCTGCAGGTGGCCGATCATGATTTCGGAGTCGATGAGGTTTTTGGCACAACCGAGGGAGACGAGGCCGACTTTGATCATAATAAGAAAAGGGGCGCGGATGATACGGGCTTTTGCCTGACGTGAAAGGGAAACCTTGCCATGTTGTGCATCTCACGCTGCCGCTGAGCAAACGAGCATTAGTTCCTTTCAGTCAGGATTGGTGAGAACCTTCGGCCGTTTTCCGATTCACACGGTTCGGCAGATGTGCCTAATGTTTGTCACGAAATGGACAAAGTGGTTGGCGCAAAAGTAATGATGCCGCAGTTACGCCCTGAAGGGGAAAGTTGGTGGGAGTACGTGTCTAAAAGCCCTCCCTCTTGCGACTCATTTTGTTTGATTTATCTATTCTGATAGGAATTAAGAGTGCGGTTATCGCAAAAAGCCTTGCCGTCATGGTAATTATATATCAACCTCGACGCAGTTCTGATATTGACCCTTGGTTTTTTTAGTCAGTATAACTTTCACTCTTATTTCATTCGTATGACCGACCAACCTCTTCCCGAACAAAGTCTTCCCGAACTCATGACGGTCAAAGAGACCTCGGAATATCTTCGAATCCCCCTGCCGACAGTGTATTACCTCGTGCAGCGCGGGCAGCTCCCGGCGGTACAAATTGGTGGACGCTGGCGCATCAAACGCAGCCTGCTTGATCGTGATGTTTTACACAAAGAGGAACAGGCTGGTCAACCGACGGTGATGGTGGTTGACGATGACCCGGCGCTGCAGGCCTTGTTTAAGCAATTTCTCAAAAAAGCTGGATTTGGACGTCTGGTGGTTGGCACTGGAACCGAGGCCATCAACCTAGCTAAGAAGCAAAAATTTGATCTCGTCTTTCTCGATCTGAAGCTTCCGGATGTGCCTGGTGACGAAGTTTATTCTCAACTCAAGGCGCTGCATCCTGACCTCCCAATCGTGATCATTACCGGCTATCCGGATAGCAAAGTACTCAGCCGAATCCTCTCTCATGGCCCAGTGACAGTGATCCAAAAACCTTTGGAATACGACCAATTGAATCAGGCAGTTAAACAACTAGGCCACAAGGGCTCCGCGGAAGGCGTCTAAACGTGGCTTATCAAAATATGTTCGAAACCCCGGCGTTGCTATCTCTTAGCTAGTTGGTGCTCATGAATCCAGTTTTGGCGATTCTTCTTTGTGCGTTCGGCGGGTATGTCAGCGGAGCGATCCCGTTTGGCTATCTGGCTGGGAAATACAAGGGCATCGACATCCGCCAGCATGGCAGTGGCAACATCGGTGCGACCAACGTCATTCGAGTGCTTGGGAAGGGCATTGGCATTCCTGTTTTCGCCCTGGATTTACTGAAGGGCTGGCTGCCGGTTTGGCTGGTGAAACTCTGGCTGTTGAGCATGCCTGGTGGCGAAATGTTGATTTCGACAGGTGCCGTGGTGACCGGACTGGCGGCGGTGCTTGGCCACATGTTCACCTTCTGGCTGGGGTTTAAAGGCGGCAAAGGTGTGGCTACGACGGCGGGGGCACTTCTGGGGATCGCTCCAGTGGCGATGCTGGGAGGTCTGGTCGTCTGGTTGATCTGTTTTTTCACGACTCGCTACGTCTCGCTGGCTTCCATGCTCGCAGGTGTTGGTGTGGTGGTGGCGATGATTATCCAAATGAGCCGTTCCGACCGCTGGGATGTCGTCTTGCTCGGCTTTGGAGTGCTAATCATGCTCCTGGTTATCGTTCGCCATCGCGCGAACATCCAACGCCTCCTTGATGGGAGCGAGCCCAGGGCTGGTCGTAAAAAGTGAATTTTTATCGGCACCTGGAAGGAACTGGGGGCTGAATGCTAGCGCGGCTTGACTAGGCCCTTCTCAACCGTCACTCATCAGTCCTTCGTTTTATCATGCCAACCATTCCGATCCTCATGCCCCAGCTTGGCGAGTCCATCGCAGAGGCGACTCTCGTTCGTATTTTGGTTGAACCCGGCACTCAGCTGGAAGCTGGGGCGGACCTTTTTGAAGTGGAGACGAACAAGGCGACCATGACGGTGAGTTCTCCCTGCTCCGGCCGTGTGGTCCAGGTCGTTGGCAAAGTGCAGACCAGTTACGCCGTGGGGTCAAATCTGGCCAGCTTTGAGATTACCGACGAGGATGCTTTGCAACTCGGTTACAGTGCGCCGGTCTCGGTAGCAGAAGCTTCAGAAAAGAAATCCAACGCGGACTCTTTGCATTTCCAATTCAGCGAAGAGGACCATATCAGCTCTTATCAACCCAAGGTGGAGCCTGTGGTCGGTGGTCTGCCGGTGCCTGCTGGAGCTACAGGGGCAAGCTATATCTCGCCTCGTATGCGCGCTCGGATGACGGAATTAGGATTGAATGCCTCTGACCTTGCTGGCATTGCCGGTACGGGTGCCGGGGGGCGTGTGACGGTGGAGGATTTTGAAAACTTCCTGCGCAGTCTGGAGCAACATCGCATGACCCCAGCTTCGCCGATGCGCATTGCCGTGGCGGACTCAATGAGGCGCAGTTGGAGTCGGCCGCTGGCCACCGTGGGCAGTCCGGTGATGCTGGATGCGCTGTTGGCACATCGTCGCCGAACCGATCCAAAACCCGGCCCGGCGCTTTACATAATCCGTGCGCTGGCCCTCGCTTTGGCTGAGAACACAGCGGTTGCTGGACGGTTGATTGGCAACCGCATTGTTCATCCTCTCGCCATCGACATTGGCTTTGCTGTGGAAGTGGACGACGGAGTGATTGTGCCTGTGTTGCGAGAGGTGGACAAGACGCCGCTCCTGAAAATGGTGCCCATGTACAACAAGCTCGTTGAGCAGGCCAGGACCCGGCGTCTGCCGCATGATTCAAAGCGCCCTGGCATTGCCACGGTCACGAATTTTGGCACCTTTGGCATTGTCTGGGCCACTCCGATCCCGCTGCCGGAGCAAAATCTCGTGTTGGGTCTGGGCGCTGGCAGCAAGGTACCTCATTGGAGTGATGAGGTGAATCAATTCATCCCGGTGACCGAGGCTGAGCTGACGCTCAGTTTTGATCATCGCATCCTTGATGGTGGTGGCGCAGGCCGTTTGCTCGCACGCGTGGCGAAGTTGTTGCAGGAACCTGAGAAACTTTGAAAAGGCTGAAGGATCAATCCAGATTCCTCACTTCTCTTGTTCATTTCCATCTTCAGTTTTTCACATGTCCTTCCGCCTCGAAATGCTCCAAGTCGCCCGGCTCGCGCCGAACCTGCTGGGGGACTCGGCTGGGCTGGTTGCGGATTTTCTAAAATCAAGGCTGCATCCCGGTGGTGGTTTCATGAATCGTGCCGACAATCCTGACCTCTACTACAGCGTCTTCGGCATTGAGGGGCTCACGGCTCTGCAGGAGAGTCTGCCACAGGACTCCATGAGGGACTGGTTAACCAAATATGGTGACGGTGAAGGTCTGGACTTCGTACATCTCTGTTGTTTGGCGCGCTGCTGGGCAGGATTGGGAGGTGGTCTGACCTCGGCGCAGCGAAGTGTTCTTTCGGATCGGATTGAAAAGTACCGCACACCTGATGGCGGTTATCATCAGTCGCCGGGGCGAAAAAATGGCAGTGCGTATGGCTGTCTCATCGCCTGGGGTGCGTATCAGGATCTTGATTTTCTGCCGCCGGATGCGCTGGCCATTGCTCGTTGCATGGACAGTTTGGAGACTCCCGACGGCGCATGGTCCAATGAGCCAGGGCTCACGCTTGGTTCCACCACGGCCACCTCGGCCATGCTGTCGCTCTATCGCCACATGCAATTGCCGGCTCCGCCTGCGAGTGTTGAGTGGCTTGTCAGGCAGTGTCTTCCTGACGGTGGCTTCCTCGCCATCCCGGGTGCACCAATTCCTGACCTTCTCTCGACTGCGGTGGCCTTGCACGCTCTCTCGAATAATTTAAATGCCATCACCCGGGTTAAGGAGCCCTGTCTCGATTTCATTGATTCTCTTTGGAGTGCCGCCGGCGGCTTTCACGGAAACTGGACTGATGACACGCTTGATCCTGAATACACCTACTATGGCCTGCTCGCGCTTGGACATTTGGTCTTGTGAGCGGTGAATGAAGCTCGGCGGTCTCGTTGCTTATTGTGCATCTTTCCCCGTGACAAGCGGGCGGCTCTTTTGTTAAGCCTTGTGCCTGCCCATGTCCCGCTCGTTCTCTCTTCGTGATTACTCCATCGCTTTTGCGCTGCTGGGGATTTGTGTGTTCTTCGGTGTCGTTGAGCCGAAGTTTCTCGACTCGCGGAATCTGTCACTCCTGATGACCGAGCTGTCGATCACGGCGACACTGGCGATGGGGATGCTGCTGGTCATTCTGCCGGGACACATTGATCTTTCCGTGGGCAGCGGGTTGGCTCTTTTGAGCGGAATCGCGACGGTGTTGACGACGAAGGCGGGGCTGCCTTCGCCGGTTGGGCTGAGCATCGGGTTTCTGGCTGGGTTGGTGATCTGGTATGGGAAAGGAGTGTTGATTGTGAAGGAGCGCATCCCGGCATTCATTGTGACACTGGCCGGACTGCTGGTGTTTCGCGGACTGTTCTGGCTGGTGATTCAGAATCAAACGGTGCCTGTGGTGGCCGGGGGGCAGACCAATGTGTACTCACTCATCAGCACTTGGTATCTGCCCACACCCGCAGGTTATGCTCTGGCGCTGATGGTGATTGTTGCGATGGTTCTGGCGACGATTCAGGGTCGCAAACAGCGACTGTTGAACGGCTTTGAAGTGGAGTCTGGAGAAAGTGCTTTTTTACGCGTTTTCATCGCCGCACAGGCACTGCTGCTGTTTGTGATCGTGACGGGTCAGTTTCGCGGTATCCCGCTGCCTGCGCTGATTTTTGCCGCAGTGGCTCTGGCGGTTCATGTGCTCACACAACACACGCCGTTTGGTCGCTACCTTTATGCCATCGGCGGGAATGCGGAAGCGGCGCTGATTTCCGGTGTGCCTGTTGGCCGTGTGGTCACCGTGGCCTTTGCCATTATGGGCGGGATCGTGGCGGTGACGGGCTTCATGCTGACATCCTACACAGGGAACTCGACCACGGATCTGGGTGAGTGGATGGAGCTGGATGCCGTGGCTGCCTGCGTGATCGGGGGGGTGAGTCTGCGCGGTGGTCGCGGCACGGTTCTGGGTGTGCTGGCAGGCGCATTGATCATGGCCACATTGCTCAATGGCATGACTCTCATGGCGGTTTCACCGGAATACAAACTCATGGTGCGCGGCAGTGTGCTGCTGGCAGCGGTGTGGATGGATGTCCGCCTGGGTCGTCAATAAGAGGTGCCAGTGATCTCGTTGGCAAAGGTGTTGATGTGCTCAATCACCGCATCGGTGTCGGCCTCATTCACGCCAATGTCCCGCAGTGTCTCGATGAGATGCTCCACGAAATGGGCAAAGTGAATTTTGGTGATGCCGCGCCCGTGGTGCACCTGACTCAAGCTGCGTCCGGTGTACTCCACAGGGCCGCCGAGTGCCATGCTGAAAAATTGACTCTGCATGGTGTGGAGTCGCTCCATGGGAGTGTCATGAAAAAAGGGAGCCAGTTTAGGATCGGCCAGAACGCGGATATAAAAGGCCTCAATGAGACTGTCGATCATAGCGGCCCCACCGAGTCGTTCATAAAGAGAAGATTCGAGTGCACTCATGGATTCAATATAGCAGACATTGTGAACCGTGACTCTGATCTGAATCGTTAAACAATGCGCACTGATTGTCCCGGCCTGGGACGATCTTGTGCCGAAACCGTCCAGGCAACGATCAGACATGGATTCAGCATAATCCGGCATGGGCTGCGTGAACGATTCCCATGCACATCGCCGTTGATGATAGGTCAATCCCCAGCAAGCATTCCTCCCAGCCATGTCTTACCCCACCAAAGAATTAAACGCCCCCAAGTCCTACACAACCGCTTGGGCGGCCACGCTGATTTTGATCATTGCCTTTGTGATTGGTCTGCTGGTCTTTCCACCGCTCTACGATGAGCCGAAGGGTGAAGCAGCTGGCATGGTGCTGTTCATTGGTCGCTTCCATCCAATTTTCCTGCATTTGCCCGTCGGTGCGCTTGCGATGCTCTGCATCATGGAGCTGGTCTGCATGACCCGCAGTGGTGAAGAAAAGTTTGGCGCGGCCGCGTTGCTGACACTTTGGGTGGGTGCGGCAGGAGCCGTGCTGGCCGTGCTGGCCGGCATCATGCTTTCCCGCGAGGGCGGTTATGAAGGCGGAAACTTCACGCTGCATCAGACACTGGCACTCGTGGGCACGGCTGGCGTCCTGCTCTCCCTTGTGATTCGAACTTATGCCATGGGGCAGGGGAATCGTGAGCTGATGCATGCCTACCGCGCGGTGTTTTTCGGCAGTTTTGGCTTGATGGGACTCGGCGCGCACTTCGGTGGCAACATGAGCCACGGTAACAAGTTCCTCACCGAACACGCTCCTGAGCCGATGAAAGGTCAGATGATCGGTATGGAAAAATGGATGCTCAGTTTTGTCGAGAAACCGAAGGCCAATGTCGTGGTGCCGGCACCAACGACCCCGGCACCAACGACCCCGGCACCAACGACCCCGGCACCAACGACCCCGGCACCAACAACCCCGGCACCAACGACCCCGGCACCAAC
>CANJVS010000156.1 GCA_947477755.1 Verrucomicrobiaceae bacterium
CCCAACCCAGATCGGGTTCAGGCTGATTATGCAGTTCTCTCGGAGCTATCACGCGGCCTCAGTGGTGGGGACATCCTGAATGTGTGCGTGAATGCGATTCATGCGGGGAGCATGGATGCTGATCCGGCGAAGTGGATGGTCACGCATGCGATACTGGAGCGGGAGATTGCGAAGGCGAAGAAGGCCAAGGCGGAGCACGCGGGGGAGAAGGGGAAGAGCCGGAGAAGGATTGGGTTTCAGCCGAGTTGATCGGCGGAGAAATGGCTTTAGAGGGGGCGGGTCGAGTTGGCCCTGGGCGTGGAGTGGAGACGGGGTGTGAGGGGGTCTGGTGGAGGCAAAGCACACCGCATTGATCCAGCTCACTCTTTTGGAAGGCATGAATCCCGAGAGCTGCCCGGCCCTCGTGGACTGCGGCGGGCGCATGGAGTTTCATGGCGCGGAGATGAGCCGCACCTGGGTCAAACTCGGCTCCACGGCGAAGAAGGGCGATGCCACACTCACGCTCGCGGAACCCGTGACCGGCTGGAAGGCCAGTGATCGCGTGGTGATCGTCAGCACCAATCGCCAGAGCAAGCATCCCGACAAAAAGACCTTCCGCGAGCATGCGCATGACCTCACGGAGACGGAAGAACGCATCATCCGCGAGGTGAGCGGCTCGCAGCTCACGCTCGATGCACCGCTGGCCTTCGCGCACATTGTCGAGGGCCGTTATCGCGGCGAAGTGGCGAATCTCAGCCGCAATGTGATCGTCGAGTCCGCTGATCCAGCGAAGGCTCGCGGCCACACGATGTTTCATCGCGAATCCAGCGGCGCGATTCACTACGCGGAATTTCGCCACCTGGGCAAAGAGGGCGTGCTGGGGCGCTACAGCATTCACTTCCATCTTGTGCGCGACACCATGCGAGGCGCGTCCGTCATCGGCGCGAGCATCTGGGACAGTGGCAATCGCTGGATCACCATCCACGGCACCGATCATCTGGTGGTGCGGGATTGCGTGGGTTACAAGAGCGTGGGCCACGGCTTCTTCCTCGAAGATGGCACGGAGGTCTTCAACGTGCTCGACCGCAACCTCGCCATCCAGGCCGAAGGCGGCAAGCCGCTGCCCAAGCAAGTGCTGCCCTACGATCACAACGACGGCGCGGGCTTCTGGTGGGCGAACTCGCTCAACACCTTCACCCACAACGTCGCCGCCGAGTGCGATGAATACGGCTATCGCTTTGATGCCGTGGAGTCGCCCGACTTCTCGCTCACGCTCAATGTGCCGAAGCCCGATGGCGAACGTCATCGCGTGGACATTCGCACGCTGCCCTTCGTGCGCTTTGAAGGCAACGAAGCCCACACGCAGCGCCGCCATGCCTTCAACTTCGGCGGATTCAGCGCCGAGGCCCGCAACCGCGAGAACCAAGGCAAAAGCGAAGGCGTGGCCGGCATCGGCCCCGATGAGCGGCATCCTTTCGTCATCAAAGACTACCTCGCCTGGGACGTGCATTGGGCGCTGCACCCGCGTCCGCCCTGCGTGATGCTCGATGGCATGGAGGCCGCGCACTCGCACTACGCGCTGTGGTTCGCCAACTACGACCGCCACGCCTATCGCGGTATCAAGCTCACCGACATCACCGTGAACCCTGATTTCCAACCCATCGGCGCCCAGCCCAAACCCGCCGAGTATCCCGGCAAACTTCAGCCCGTGGACGATCTCCCGCCTTCCAGCGTCATCACGCATGTGCTCAAGCAAAAAGACGGCACCCTGCTCGTGCGCGGCACCACCGCCGACAACGGCGAGGTGAAGCAAGTGCTCGTCAACGACAAGCCCGCGCATGAAACAGCGGCCAATCTCTCCCAGTGGGAGATCACGCTGCCAATGACCGGCAAACTAACAGCGTGTGCCAAAGACGCTGCAGGGAACGTCGAAATGCGTCCGCATGAGCGTGTGCCGTAGCTGCCCGTCGAGCTACTTCGTCTCCTTCGGCTTCAAGACGGAGGCAGGAGCGCTGTTGATGCCGATGTTGAGTGTCGGAGCACTTGCTTTGCCTTTGAGGCCATAGGCAGCCGTCGCGGCCTTTTGGAAGGTGGGCAGGATATTTTTGCCATCGCCGGACCAACCAGCGTGTTGCACGAGGAAGACGGTGACGAGCTTGTTCCCGCGATCGTAGCGTGAGTTCGTGCCGTAAGCGCCGCCGTGCGTGAAGGACTTGCCATCGGTGCCGAAGCCGAAGCCATAGTTGGATTTGGCCTCGCCGGATTGATCGCTGGTCGCGGTCTGCACGGCTTTTTCGGAGAGGATGCGCACACCATTGAAGGTGCCGCCGTTCGCCATCATGCGGTAGAAGAGCGACAGGTCATTCGCGGTTGAGAACAGACCGCCAGCAGGCATCGGGAAGCGCTCGCGGCTGTCGAGCGGATAGAGAAGCTGACCGACGGGGAGTTCTTCGAGGCCGTCCTTTGCGGCGTTCGGCTTGTAGGACTTCGCGAGGCGTGCTTGCTGCTCTTGGTTCGGCCAAAAGGTCGTGTCATTCATGCCCAGAGGCTTGAAGAGCCGCTCGGCGAGGAAGGCTTCATACTTCATGCCGCTGACCACTTCGATGATGCGTCCAGCGGTGTTGATGCCCGCGTTGGAGTATTTGGATTTGCTGCCGGGCTGGAAAAGCAGCGCCATCTTCGCGTAGCTGCGCACACGCTCGGCCAGCGGTTTCAAGTCGAGTGTTGGGGCTTCCAACGGCGATTTGAAATCAAGCCCGCTGGTGTGACTGAGCACCTCACGCACGAGGATCGGATGACGCGGAGCCACGAGTTCGGTCTTCTTCGGATCAGTGCTGATGTTCACCATCTGTCCTTTGAACTCCGGCAAATACTTCTCCACCGGATCATCGACGCTCACCTTGCCTTCATCCACGAGGATCATGAACGCCGCCGCCGTGATTGGCTTCGACTGCGAAGCGATCCAAAACATCGAGTTTGTCTGCATCGGCTTCTTCGCCGCCACATCCTCAAAACCCACCGCCTCGACATCCAGCACCTTGTCAGGATCAGCCACCAGCACCACCGCCCCGGCGAGCGTCTTGCTATCGACATACGGCTGCAAGACTGGCGCGAATTTCTTGCTCGGCACTTCAGCGTGCAGTGCCGCCGTAGTGATCAGGAGAAGGGTGGCGAAGTGACGGAGGAGGGTGTGTTTCATGTGGAAAGGTGAGACGAGGAGGATGCGTGGACAAGAACAGCTCACGGGCGAAGTCGATTGGCCAAGAAATCCCAGATGTCCTCCGCGGCTTCATCGGCGGGATGACCGGGGAATTTCACGAAGCAGGTGGCACCGGCCTCGTGGGCGAGCTTTTGGAAGCCTAGCGCCCAGCGCGGGCTGTGGGTGTCGTAGTTGGCTTTCGTGAATGCCTCCGGCTGCGTGAGGCCCCATTCGTTCTCGAAGAACATCGGCGCTGCGTTCTTGTTTAGCAGCCAGTCGGGCGACCACTTCTTGATCACTGGCAGGAGTTCCTCCCGGCGCTTCAGCGATTCCTCAAACACGCAGCCAAATGCTGGCGCACCCCATTTAACTCCTGGCACCCATTCCTGCATGCGTTTCGGGTCGAACGTCGGCTGACAGCGATACGCGGCGACGCAGGTGACGAGCGAGGACTCGCGCTCCACGGGATCACTCGATGCCGCATTCGCGTGATCACGCGAGCAGCCGACGAAGAGCGCAGGCTGCGCACCCTGCGAGCCGCCGCCGGTGGCGAGGTGCTTTGGATCGAGGCTCCACTTGGCTGCGTGGTGCCGAACAAACTGAACGGCGCGGATGGCATCGAGCTGCACATACGAGATCGGCTCTTTCTCTTTCGCGGCGGTCGCGTCCTCCATCGTGCGTGTCTGCACCGCGATCATCGCGATGCCGTTCTGCTCGAAGAAGCCGAGGTTCGCGGGATGCTTCGCCGCTTTCCAGATGCCGCCAAACCACAGCACGGCGGGAAACGGCGGCGTGCCCTTCTTTGGCAGGTAGATGTCGATGAGCTGATGCTCATGCGGGCCATACGAGACGTTCGCGTGCGTCGGCGCCGATTCAGGAGGCGCTGGTTTGCCATACTTCGCCACCGCAGCCTTCATGAAGCCGCCATACATGACTTGCTGCTGCTCTCCGCTCATGTCGAAGCGCTCGACGAGGATCACCATCGCCAGTTGGTTCTTCGGATCGATCCAGAAGGCGGTGCGACGTGCTCCGCGATGGCCGTAGCTGCCGACACTGGGGCCTTCGTCGTCTTTGAGCTTCACGCTGACGCCGACGCCATAGGATTCAGAGGGATTGACTGGCACACCCGCTGTCTGGCTCGTGCTCATGAGCTTCACGGCCTGTTCGGAGAGAAGGCGTTTGCCGTCGAGTTCGCCGCCGCGCAGCAGCATCCGGCAGAACTGGCCCAAGTCATGCGCGGTGGAAAAATAGCCGCCCGCAGGCATCGCGTAGCGCTTGCCGTAATCAAAGGCGATGCCGAAGCCCATGTCGCCCGTCACGGCTTTCGGCACGGGCACGCCGCCGCTGAATTTGAGGATGTGCTCGGGCTTCACGTTTTTATCTTGGTCGATCTCTTCGAGGCCTTTCTTGTCCTCAGTGAATCGCGCCGTGTGTGCCAGACGCGACGCTTGCTCTTCATTTGGCCAGCAGGTCGTGTCCTTCATGCCGAGTGGGTCAAAGAGACGCTTCTGCATGAAATCGCCGTAGCTCATGCCGCTGACGACTTCGATGATGCGACCGCCGGTGTTGATGCCGCAGTTGTTGTATTCGTATTTCGTTCCGGGCTCCTGGCGCAGCGGGCGCTTGGCGTATTCGATGACATCCTCTTTCAACACCTGCGTGGACTTCAAACCTTTGTCGTTCGCCAGCACCATGCCGCTCGTGTGGCTCATGATCTCACGCACGGTGATCGGATGCTTCGGCGGATGCAGCGTGCCATCGGCTTCCTTGACCTGCTGGCCTTTGAACTCCGGCAAATACTTCTCCACCGCATCATCGAGACTCACTTTGCCTTCATCGACGAGCATCATGAGCGCCGCGCCGGTGAGCGACTTGCTCATCGAAGCGATCCAAAACATCGCATCCTCGCGCATCGGTGTCTTGTGGGCCAAGCTCGCGTAACCAGCCGTCTCCAGCACCAATACGCCGTCTTTGTTCGCCACGAGGGCCACAACACCCGGCGCAATGTTTTGGTCCACGAAGGACTGCAGCACTGGTTTGAGCGGCGACGCCGCATGAGCGACGCCCAGCAGCGTCGTGAGATAGAAGACAAAAGTTTTGATCATAGAAGGGCAGGGCGTTTGAATCTTCACTCTGGCAGCAGACGCAGCGCATGACTGAGTCGCTTCCAATACCAGCCTGTGGTGCGCATGGGTCGGAGATAGACGCCATTCGGGATGGTCGCGCCAGCGCTGTCGTGATTGCCTTCGCCCGTGCTATCGATGATCAGCGGCTCGCTGTTCGGATTCTGGCCAATGCCTCCAACCCACAGCACCACATGCGCGATCTTGCTGCCATCGCTCGACGTGATGTAGAGCAGGTCACCGGTCTTCAGCGTCTTGGTTGCCTCCTCGATCGACGCTGGTTTCTCGATGCGCTTCGCCTTCAGCGTGCGGTTTGCTCCAGGGCCTTCGCACTCGGTCATCGCACCTTGCTCGCTGATGCCACCGGTCGGCTTGATGCCCAGCGCCAGATTGTAAACGAAGGCCGTGAAGTTGCTGCAATCGAGTCCCGGCGAGTTCTCGCCCTTCGCCTCCGATGACTTCGGCCAGTCCGGCGGCGGCGACCACTCCGGGATGTGATGATGCTGATACGGCAAGCCGACAAACCGCAGCGCCGTCGCGATCACCCGCTCACGCAGCCATTCGGGCGACTTGCCCGCCATCGAAGCCGGAGCGTTGTAATGCTTCGCTGGCGGTCCCCACGAGCCGTAGCGTTTGCGCGTGCTGAGATCGTTCCAGTTCGCATACTTCACCGACGACTGATCCTTCACGTCTGAGCGCGGCCCCTTCAGCAAGTCGCCGATCAACTCCTCGTCCGAGAAGGTGAACTTCACGCTGTAAGGCGAGCGATAGGTCGCGCGATCATCCGCGTGGAGCAGGCCGAGTGACAGAAGCAGTGAGAGCAGAAGGCGAATCATGGTGCCTTTCAAACGTGGAAGAACTCGAAAACTTCACCCCGTGGAATTCTGGTCGCCAACAAGCTGTATCAGCCTCCATCTGCTAGGAAATTGCTTTTGAGGGGGCGGGTCGAGTTGGCCCTGGGCGTGGAGTGGAGACGGGGTGTGAGGGGGTCTGGGGGGAGAGAGGGGTGGAAGAAGGACGAATTTGGAATGTCGAATGACGAAGGGAGGCCCCGAATGGCGATTTCAGGCCGGTTTTGAACCGACATGGGAGGGCGGAGGCGAGATTCATGACATTTTATCAACGCTGGTGAGCATAGCTTTTCTGCCCACCGTGCCAAGATTATTTTTCGGCAGCGGGTTTTCGAGGGGCTGATGAACGCTGTTCGATTCAGCCAGGTTCAA
>CANJVS010000157.1 GCA_947477755.1 Verrucomicrobiaceae bacterium
TGCTCGACATGAAACGAAAGGGCGGACCTTCGCCAATCACGCCGCCTGTTGTCACGCACAGCCATGCGGAGGCGGCGTCGATCACGGGTGGCTTCGTCTATCACGGCAAACTGCTGCCGGAATTGCAGGGAGCGTATGTTTACGCCGACTACGAAACGGGCAAGATCTGGGCACTGTGGCATGATGGCGCGCAGATCACTCGGCATGAAGAGATCGCCGACACGCCGTTTGCCGTGGTGACATTTGCCCAAGGGGAGGATGGCGAACTCCTTTTTGCACACTACGGAAGCCCTGGTTCAGTGCATCGCCTGGTGCACAATCCTGCGGCGGGCCGGCCAGTGACCTTTCCTCACCAATTGAGTGAGACCGGCTTGTTCAGTGATGTGGTAAAACAGACGCCATCGCCTGGCGTTCTGCCATTCAACATTCAAGCTCCGATGTGGGCGGATGGTGCAAGCGCACGCCGTTTTGTCGGCATGGTGGCGGGCAGTGGCGGTATCGACACCAAGGTCAGCATCGACAAGAAAACTGGCAGACCGAAGGGGAAGATGACCTGGCCAAAAAATGCCGTGCTGGCAAAGACGCTGAGCCTGGAAATGAAGCAGGGCGATGCCGCAAGCGTCATGAACATTGAGACACAGTTGCTGCATTTTGATGGCGAGGCATGGAATGCGTATTCATACCGCTGGAATGACTCAGGCACCGATGCCGAATTGGTCGGAGCCGCAGGCGCTGAGCGCAAACTTGACCTTGCCGGCAACAGATTCCCCGGGGGCATGCACCGCTATGATTACCGCTTCCATAGCCGCGCCGAGTGCCTGCGCTGTCACAATTCCTGGGGTGATTTTGCCATGTCGTTCAATCCACAGCAACTCACGGATCCAGCCGCACTCATGGCTGCTGGTTGCTTTGATGCCGAATTCATGAAGGGATCGAATGCACGACTGGTGAATCCGCATGATAAAAAGAAGGAATTGGAGATCCGTGCCCGCTCCTGGCTCCACGCCAACTGCGCGTCCTGTCACCGTGAACATGGCGGAGGTTCAGTGCCGCTGATGGTGAATGCGGAGATGCCCACATCCGAAATTCGGGCATTGGATGAAAAGCTCACACGCGGCGATTTCGGCATGGGTGATGCCCGGGTGATCGTGCCAGGTCTGCCCGGCAGCAGTGTCCTGCTGCATCGCATCGCCAAGAGTGGTGCCGGTCACATGCCGATGATTGGCGCGCGCGAGGTGGATGTGCAGGGCTTGCAATTGCTCGCGAATTGGGTGCGCAGTCTGTCGCCATCCAAACCACAACCGGATGACACGGGCGATGCGCGCGGCGCTTTGAACGTAGCGATTCAACTGGATCGCGGTGAAGGCAATCCTGAGCTTGCCCTCAATGTCGCAAAGACCTCCCCCAATGCCCATATTCGCGAGTTGTTTGAACGCTACCTGCCCGACAGTCAGCGCGCTGAAACACTCGGCACTGCGGCCAAGGCAGATCAAATCACGAAAATGCGCGGTGATCAAAAACGCGGGGCGGCACTCTTCACTCTCACCGGCAAGGCCGCCGCCTGCACCGCTTGCCATTTCATCAACGGCCTGGGTCGTGATTTTGGACCGGATCTGTCCAAGGTCGGTGCGCGCCTCAATCAGGAACAAATCATCGAGAACCTGCTCACCCCTTCAAAGGTCATCGCTCAAGGTTTCCAAACCGCCGTGATCACCCTGAATGACGCGACGGTGCAAACCGGTTTCATGGTGAAACGCCAGGCAGACCTCATCCTGCTCAAGACCATCACCGGGCAGACCATGTCATTGAAAAGGAGCGATGTGAAAACGGAGCAAACACTGCCTGTTTCCTTGATGCCGGAAGGCTTGCTTCAGGGCTTCACCGCGCAGGAAGCCGCGGATCTGGTTGAGTACCTCAGCGCCCTCAAATAGGGCGGATGATCCGCACACTCCGTGTGCCGTGTGGAGCGCGGACTTCAGTCCGCAGCAGGGTCAGGGCTGGGATCAGCCTGGGAGCGGTGTTGAGAGTTGAGCGACAGAAACGCAGCCACCACAGGCAGTCAGCTTTTGAGGGGACACTCGAAAACCATTTCTCCCACAGATTCAGAGAACCCGCAGATTGTTTTTACCTTCTAAGAATCCGTGATCGTTGCTGAATCTGTGGGAATACTTTCTGTTTCCGGGAGTGCCCTTGATTGAATGAACCCGGTAGACTCAGGGATGTGATTCAGAATCACTCAACTCTCAACCACGCACCCTCAACTCCGGTTTTAAGACAGGTGGTCCGCACACTCCGTGTGCCGAGTGGAGCGCGGACTTTAGTCTGCGGCAGGGTCAGGGATGGGATCAGCCTGGGAGCGGTGTTGAGAGGTGAGCGATTATTGTTGAGCGACAGAAATGCAAGCCGTTCAAGCCACCACAGGCACTCAGCTTTTGAGGGGACACTCGAAAACCATTTCTCCCACAGATTCAGAGAACCCGCAGATTGTTTTTACCTTCTAAGAATCCGTGATCGTTGCTGAATCTGTGGGAATACTTTCTGTTTCCGGGAGTTCCCTTGATTGCATGAACCCGGAAGACTCAAGGAGGTGATTCTGAATCACTCAACTCTCAACCATGTGCGGAAAGGTTGGGCTGATCGGGGGACGTATCTTTGGCTTCGAAGAAACTGACGCAACCCAGAAGCCCTCAACAAGCCAGGGGCCAACCCGTGACATCATGAACTCATCTCCAAATCAAATCTCAGGTCAGCTCAGCCGGCGTGACTTTCTCAGAACTGCCGCCGCTGCCTCCGGAGTCAGCATGATGTCCGGCGCGCCGTTGGCCCGGGGCAGCCTGGTGCCGTATGAGCGCACGCTGCGTGATCGTTTGTGGATGTGGGGACATGATTCCGGATCGCTGGTCAAAGGCTATGGCATTGGGGACAAAGGCACCGACATCGAACCGGCCGCGGCTCTTGAGTACATGGGCATCCCGAATGTCTGCATGGTGCGCTTCACCGGCACGCCGCTGCCGCCCTTTGATGAGTATGTGAAGCAATTCGCCAGGACCAAGCGCCTGACCTGGAGCATCGTCGATGGAGCCAAAAATTTCACCACCGAGGAAAAGAAACGTCAGGCGCTCGATCTGGCCGCGAAGACACCGAACCTGGTGGGCCTGGACATGGATGATTTTTTCATCGGTGATGCGGTGCCGAAAACTCCAGGCGGAGAAGCGCAGGCCAACCTCACCGTGGCCCAGGTGGAGGCGGTGACCAAGGAACTTCATGTCGCCGGTCGAAGACTCGATCTGTCGATGGTGATCTATTCGAACCAACTGCATCTGGCCATCAAGCGGCACGTCGATCTCGTGGACACCGTGTATTTCTGGACATGGAAAGCCCGCGACTTGATCCACCTCGAATCCAACTTTGCCGCCTACCGCAAGATCGCGCCGGCCAAGAAAACGCTGCTTGGCATCTACATGTGGGATTTCGGCGAGAAGAAAACGATCCCCATTGAGTTGATGGAGCACCAGTGCCGTCTCGCTCTTGATTGGCTCAAAAAAGGCGAGATCGAAGGTCTCATCTTTCACTGCACACCCCTCTGCGGAATGAAGCTCGAAGCGGTGGAGTGGTCGAAAGCCTGGATCGCCCGGCATGCGGATGATGTGGTGGCCGCCTGAGTCCTGATCAATCCTCCCATCCCAGCCCATCATGAACGTCAAAGCCGCCGTGCAAAGCCTCAGCAATGCCGAGGCCGCGCTCGCCATTCGGCTCCACGTGCTGCAAAGCCGTGATTCTCGCATTGGCTTCGAGGCGTCGAACCAGTATGACTGCACGCCGCACGACCTTGTTGAGAGGGTGATCAACTGTCATTGGATCTCCTCGCGTGCAGAAAGTCCGACCAAGTGAAACGCCCGCCCCATTTCAACTCCAGCACTGATCATCCATCCATGAATGCCATTCACCCAATTTCATCCCGGCTAACTTTGTTTGCTGCCGTTCTTGCCGTTGGCCTGATGCATGCCGAGGAAAAAACCATCATGTCCGCGCCGGCCAAAGACGCGGTCACCGGCAAGCTGCCAACGGTTCCACCCACCGCAGCCAAAGATGCGGCGAAGACCTTCCGCGTGCTCGACGGCTTCAGCATGGATTTGCTCGCTGCAGAACCCATGGTCGCGAGTCCCGTGGCGATGACGTATGACGAAAATGGCCGCGCCTATGTCTGTGAGATGCGCGACTATCCCTACACCGACAAGGCGCATCACAAACCCAGCCAGGAGAACCCGACGGATCAGCCCATTGGCCGCGTTCGCCTGCTCGAAGACACGGATGGCGATGGGGTGTTTGATCAAAGCACCGTGTTTGCCGAGGGGCTGTCGTGGCCGACCGGCGCAGCCTGCTGGAAGGGCGGCGTTTTCGTCGCTGGAACGCCGGACATCTGGTATTTGAAGGACACGGATGGCGATCGCAAAGCGGATGTGCGCATCAAAATCTTCACCGGTTTTCGCAAACTGAATGTGCAGTCCGTGATGAACAATCTGGTGTGGGCACTCGACAATCACATTCATGGCGCTGGTGGTGGCAATGGCGGCCAGATCCGGCCAGCGGACAAGCCGGATGCGGCTCCCATCCTGATGACTCGCAGTGACTTCCGCATGGATCCTGTCACCCAGGCCATGGAACTGCTTTCAGGCGGCGCGCGCTTTGGCGGTTCTTTTGATGACTGGGGCAATCGCTTCCTCTGCAACATCCGCAACCCCGCCCAGCACATCGTTCTGCCCACCCGCTATCTCGCGCGCAACAAGTCGCTCGCGACGCGCAGTCCGATCAATGACATGGCGGAGTCCGGCGATCAGTTGCCGGTGTATGCCATCTCCCCGCCGGAACCGTGGCGCGTGGTGCGCGCCAAGCGCTGGGCAGGGGAGCGGGACATCAACATGCCGCGCAGCGAACTCGTCGGCGCCGGTGTCGTCACAGCGGCGAGCGGTGTCACCAGTTATCGCGGCAGCGCCTATCCCGCGAAGTATCGAGACAACATCTTCGTCTGCGAATGCGCCGGGAATCTGTTCTACCGACTCCAACTCACGCCTGATGGCGTCACATTCAAGGCGGCGCGTGTGGATGGCAAAGCCGAGATGGTCGCTTCGACCGACAACTGGTTTCGCCCTGTGAACTTTGTGAATGCGCCAGATGGTACACTGCATGTGATGGACATGTACCGCGAAAACATCGAGCACCCGTGGAGCATTCCGGAAGACATCCACGCAGCGGTTGATCTCGAGGCGGGTCGTGACATGGGACGCATCTGGCGCCTCACACCACCGGATTTCAAGCCCGGCAAAGCACCCCGTCTGGGCAGCATGAGCAGCGCTGAACTTGTCGCGACATTGGAGAATCCGAATTCCTGGTGGCGTGAGACAGCGCAGCGTTTGCTGTTTGAGCGGCAGGACAAAACGGCTGCACCGGCCCTGCACGATCTGCTGAAGAATTCTCGAATCCCGCAGGCCCGTCTGCATGCCATGTGGACGCTGGAAGGCTTGAGCGAACTCAACGATGCCGACCTGCTTGCCGGCTTGAGCGACCAAGCCGCCGGAGTGCGCGAGAACGCCGTGAAGCTGGCTGAATCCCATTCAAAAAAAGCCACGCTGCTTCCGGCAATCCTGCCGCTCGCGAAGGATGTGGATGCACGCGTGCGCTTCCAAACGGCATTCACTCTCGGCGAATTCTCTGACGCGAATGTGATCGATGCGCTTGCCACGATCGCGAAGCACGATGCGACTGATCCGTGGATTCGCACCGCGGTGCTCAGTTCCGTTGCCGAGACCAGCGATCAGCTTCTTGCCCGATTGCTTGCGGATGCCAGCTTTGCCTCCAATGCGGGCAATGCTGATCTCATTCGTGAACTCGCGCAGATCGTCGGCGTGCGCGGTAAAAAGCCTGAGATGCAGCGGGTGCTTGCATCGGTGGACGGCAGAGACCTCGAAGGTGTTGCCTTGCGCGAAGTCATTTCCGGCATTGGCGAAGGATTGAAACGTTCAAGCAAGAGTCTGCGCCGCGCCGGATTGACCGATGATGCCGCGCAGGTGGTGGACAGGGTCCTGACCAAGGCCGCACAAACTGCTGGTGATGGCGCACAGTCCATCGAGGCACGGAGCACGGCCATCCGGTTGCTCACCTTTGACGATTTCAGCAACGCCAAGGCGCCGCTCGCCGGATTGCTCGACACCAACCAGCCGCAGGATCTTCAGCGTGCTGCGATCACGGCCATCGGCAGTTTCACCACGCCTGATGCCGTGCCGCTGCTTCTGGCGAACTGGAAAACACAAACACCCGCGGTCCGCTCCGATGTGGTCGCTGCGATGCTCGGTGTGCGCACGCGTGCCCTGCCACTGCTGCAGGCTGTCGAGAGCGGGCTCATCGCCGCCAATCAGATTCCTTTCGCCCAGCGGCGGCTGCTTGGGCTCAACGCGGATCCGAAAGTCAAGGCGCTCGCCGAGAAGTTCTTCAGCGGCTCAGCACCCGGCCCGCGCAA
>CANJVS010000158.1 GCA_947477755.1 Verrucomicrobiaceae bacterium
ATGAAGACGCACAATGAGTTTGCCAGCTATGTGCACGGGTCCAAGGGCATGGCCGTGATCTCCACCGCAGGTCATTTCCCTTCCCGCGCGATGACCTTCAAGGGTCAAAACAAGAATCCCAAGGAGATCATCTGGCGTGGACCCAAGGTTGAGCCAAACCCATACGACATGGAATGGCAGGACCTGATCGACGCCATTCACAACGACAAGCCCTACAATGAAGTTGAGCGCGGCGCGAAGAGCAGTCTCGTCACCGTCATGGGCCGTATGTCGGCACACACCGGCCAGCTAATCACCTATGACCAGTTGATGGCCCACGACCATGAGTTTGCCCCGAACGTGGACAAGCTCACACTTGATGGCCCTGCCCCGCTGCTGGCCGATGCGAATGGCAAATATCCCATTCCCTTTGCCGGCACCAACGGCATGTACGAATACGTCCTGCCAAAGGCTTGATCAGGTTTGAATGACTTAAATCACGACGTCCGTGGATGACCTCCACGGACGTCTTTTTTGTTAGACGGAACGTCCTCCACGCATCCGGTCCACAAGCACGGCGGTCAGGATGACGAGGCCGAGCACGATCTTCTGTGTGTTGCTTTCCACATTGGTGAGGTTCATGCCGTTCTGGATGATGGCGATGATGAAAGCGCCGGCCAGAGTGCCGGGCATGGTCCCCTTCCCCCCGCTCAGCCGTGTTCCACCCACCACGACGGCAGCAATGACATATAGTTCATACATACCGCCATACGTGGGTGAGCCGCTTTTTAAAAGTGAGGCCGTGACCACGCCACCGAGTCCCGCGAGCAAACCGCAGATCAAATACGCAGTGATGATCACCCGCCGGACCGGCACGCCGGAAAGCAGTGCAGCCTCGACATTGCCGCCCACGGCATACAGGTAGCGGCCAAAACGTGTCTGCGTCATCACCCCGTGTGCTGCCGCATACAGCACCAGCATGAGGACCACCGCATTTGGCAGGTTCAGCAGATCCGTGCCACGGCCCAGCCAGACAAAGGAATCGGGAACCTGATACACGGACTGGTTTTCCGCCAACCTGTAGGCACCTCCGCTGGCCATCAGCATGACGCCAAGCGTGACAATGAATGGCGGCACCGACATGCGCGTGATCAACTGACCCGACAGCCAGCCACTCACGCCACAAAGCCCAATTCCGCCGAGTGCCGCCAGGGTCATGCCACCCGCCGAGGCCCCTGCCCCGCCAAAGACATCGCGAATCATGAGGGTGGTCACCACGGCGGAGAGTGCGATCAAACTGCCCACACTTAGATCAATGCCGCCAGTGATGATGACCATCGTCATGCCAATGGCGAGAATGGCGATCACGGCGATTTGGTTGGCGATGTTGAGCAGGTTGTCAGCCTTCAGAAACGTCGGCCAGCGGTAGCTGTGCGGCTGGATCAGAGGTGCACTGCCCAAACTCGGAAAATCGGTTTTTAGATCAGCAAAGACCAGCCATGTCGCGGAGGCCCCCTGACAAACGATGGCATCCAGTTTGCCGGCACTGGCGGAAAGTTTTTGTAATGCTTCACGTGCAGCCTTGGGGTCACCCTTCACCACCGCAGCGGCGGGCTTGCCTGCACGTTGCAGTTCCCTTTCCATCAACTCGGCAAAAGCCATGTCCTGAGGCTGACTGGTCACGGCAATCAGCACGCGCGCCTTGCCTTCAAGCTTACCCATGACCTGAGCCACGGCGTCCGGTCCGGTGACCGTTTGATCCTTGAGTGTGACAAAACTGAAAAAAGCACCAAGCAGCAACAGCACCAAAAAGATGCCGTGTTCGGAACCAAGACGCAGAAGTCGGAGAGCCATGAACATGCATCGTCGGCAATCTGGCATCGCGTGGCAAGATCAATGCATGCGCAGCGGAATCAAAAACCGCCTGTTCATCACGAATTCAAGCAGTCCTGTGATATGGCACTGCCCATCAACACATCGCCGTTATTTTATCCGCGCTTTGAGGATATCACGGAAGCGTTTGTCATTGAAAACAAGATCAGCCAGAACGGCACGTCCTTGAAACACGCGTACTTCAGCGATGATGCCTTTGCTGGAATTGATAGTTTCGGCAAACCACCGATCGGCCTCGGGAGCGAGTTTTTCGTTGATGTAGAATCGGTCAAAGGGCCAGGTAATGCTGGCCTTGTTGTCATAGGACGATCGTGCGTGAACGCGCAGAAAGGTGCCTTGACGCGGCGGCTCGAGAGACAAACCGGTGATGGTTGAGATGCCGTCGGCTCCCGGTGTCAGGGTGATGTAGACCGGACTTCCCGAGGCAAGTTTCAACCCTTCAGGAAGGCTGGCTTCAGTTGGCTCGGGCCTGACTGCAAGGAATCGACCTCGCAGTGGATCATAAGGGTCCGGGGCGCTGCATTTGAGTTTGATGATCGTGCCTTTCATCAGCACCTGCTCATGTGTCCAGATCTGGAACAAAGGAGCCGCCCATTGCGCCAGGACGGTGACACTGAAAATAATCCAGGGGAGAAGTTTCATGAGTTGGATTGGGCTGCCAGCCTGTGACGGCGGCTCATGAAGAAATTGAAGGCCAGAAAAGCCACTCCAACGGCGATGAATACGAAACCCTTGATGAGGAGCGAGAAGTGGCTGTCCGCCATGCGGGCGATGATCAGCATCGAGAGCATCAAGGCTCCGAGACGCGGGGCACCACGAGAACCGTAAAAATCGAAAAGAATGAGCATGAGCCCAATGATCGAAAGATGCAGTGTGACCAGCCATGCAAGCAGACTGCCGGAACCAATCCCTGCCTGACTGAGTTGTCCGGCGACGAGAGGCAGGGGGACGACGGATGCCAAAGCAAGCAATGACCAGCGGCGTTGATTGAAGGCCAGAAATGCAAACGCGGCCAGCACCGCCAGCAAACCCCAACACCAGGGTAGTTTCAGTGCTTGGGAGACGCCTCGGGTGAAGCTATTGTTAAAATTATGAAACGTGGCAGCCATGCCATATCCAAGCAGCCAGAGGGTGCCCAGCACGACCTGGGGTTTGCGGCCGGTGGATTCATGGATGCCCGCGTGGTTGAGCGGAAAAAGAACCAGAGCAGCGGCAATCAGAGTCCAGAGCCAGATGAACGCATCGTCATCATAACCAAAACCATACATACCTCCTTGCCGTTCGCAGACAAAGATTGCCGCGCTGCAAAGCCCTAGGATGGAGCTGAGGGTCATCACCCAACGCACTGAAATGGGAAGAGGCGTTCTGGATCGCAATCCAGGCCAGTAAGGCAGCAGTCCGAGCAGCAGCAATGGGTAAATCAGCGGGCTGTCCTGCCAGGGTTTGCCGTGATCGACTTGATTGACACTCCAAACTGCAATGACGGTGAGATAAAAAATGGCCACGGCATTTGATCGCAGCACCCAAGTGAGCGGCAAACTCAGCAGGAACCACCAGAACAGAAAATCCGGCCATTCTCCGCCCAAATGGTAGAACTGTGAAACGAGCGCGATGCACGCTCCTGTGGCAAGTGCCTGGAGCAGGGCGGCGGTTTCACGCAGCCATGCCGCAATGGCCTGACCACCCCGCAGGACGCGCATGCTTAAGAGTTGTGTTAGTAGCAGCGGTAAAAAGGCAAAAAGCAGCCGCACGGGGCGCGAAAAATCATCCCAGTTGTAGCCGATCACCGCGATCAATCCTGCACCGATGAGCAGCGCTCCGAGGATTCCCATCACCATTTGAGCCAAGCCCACTTCGGATTCATCCACGGCATATCGTTCGCGCAGAACACGAAGTGAATCAGCAGTCAATAATTGCTCCTGCTCCCATTTTGGAAGTTGTTCAAGCAGCCATCGCCGGTGGGAGGTGTTCATTGTTGAGTAATGAAATTGGATTTCCCTGCCGGTGCTGACGGCTCATGAAAGGATGGAATGCCACAGCGTTCCGATTGGAGTTGCCTGTTTCTAAACAACATGAAACGGATCAATTCACATCCACGCGGACCCGGATGAACTTGTGCGCCGTGATGCCGGTCGGAGCAAGGATGCGTGCGGTGACGGTCTCCATCACACCATCGCCCACTGGCACGACACTCACGATTTCAACGACCCCCGGTGGCGTCGACCATAGGAGCAGCGTGTCAGAAACCTCGATGCTGTAAGTTAGGTCAAGCGCGCCAATGCGCCGTGGGTAACTGATCGTGAAGTAGCGTTGGCCATCTTCTGGATTGGTCTGAGTGGAGAAAGAGTCTGGATTGGCATCGTGAGCATGAGGATCGGAGTTGAATGCATACTCAAGCAGATTGGGAATGCCGTCGTGATCATTGTCACCGAGCAGTCCGTTGACAGGGTCTGTGGAATTTGGATCAAGCCCGTGTGAAACCTTCCACGCATCCGGCAAGCCAACGCTCACCGTGCTCGGCGCATAGTTGACGGTGACGGCTGCCGTGTCGGAGTTGCCGCCGGACTGCGCCTTGTCAGTGGCAGTGACGGTGAGGGTGTTGCTGCCATTGATGAGCGGCACCGTGGCGGACCAGTGAGCCAAACCATCACTCGAGGTGGCGGCCTGGCCGTTAACGGTGACGGCACTCAAGCCTGAGATCGAGTCTGCCGCAGTGCCTTGAATCGTGATGCTGGAATGCGTGGTTGAGGTGCCCGTGGCTGGTGTGATGATTGAGACCGTAGGAGCGCCCGCATCTTGAGTGGATGACACAATGCCGCTCCACGCGGATGAAAGTGCACCAGTGTTTGTCCGTGCCCGGTAATAATAGGTGCCGCCGCTGCTCAGAGTTCCGAAGGTCGCTGAAGCAGTGGCTGAATTTTGCGTGGATAGCGGACTTGTGAAACCAGCATCGCTGGCGATCTGCACGTCGTAGTCCGTTGCGCCCAAAACTCCTGGCCATGAAACAGTGTGGCTGCTGCCTTTAGTGAAGGAAGAAGGAAGGACGAGCACTGGCGGCGCAGGGATGATCGAGAGACTCACCCCGCGTGCTGTATCGCCAAGACTGTTGGAGGTGTTCGTAAAACTGATGCTGTCTGTGTGGATGCCTGGGGACAATGCCGCCGCTGAAGCATCGATCGTCGCGGTGATCACCACACTGCTGCCTGCGGCAATTGTACCGCCAGCGGCAGAGAGTGTGAGCCATGCGACATTTTTGACGGCGGTCCAATTCATTGGACCTGCTCCCGTATTGCTTACGGTGAAGTTCATGGTCGCTGGCGTGAAAGGCCCTCCATAACTGCCACTCGAAGTTGTAGCGGTCGCGGGTGTCACACTCAGCACTGGGCGCGGATTGACAGTCAGGCTGACGGACCGGGTTGTGTCGCCGTTGGCGTTGCTTGTGTTGGAAAAAGTAATTGTGTCGCTGTAGCTGGCCGGATCCAGCGTGGCTGCTGTAGCGTTGAGTGTCGCGGTCACTATCGTGGTCGCTCCAATCCCAAGAGTTCCGCTGGTTGCGGAAAGGGTTAGCCAGCCCGCTGTTTTTCCGGCAGTCCAATTCATCGGACCGTTGCCGGTGTTTGTGAGGGTGAAGTCCATGCTCGCTGGTGTGAATGGTCCGCCGTAGTCACCGACCGATGACAGTCCACCGGCTGGTGTCACGCTTAGCACGGGAATGAGTGGATTGACTGCCAGGGTCACCGCGCGTGTGGCATTACCAACCCCATTGTTGGTGTTGGTGAAGGTCACCGTGTCGCCATAATTACCGACAGCCAGGGCGTTGGCCCCGGCATTGATGCTGACGGTCACGTCCACGCTGTCAGCCGGCAGCAAGGTGCCGCCAGTCGACAAAAGGGTGGCCCATGTTTGCGTTTTTGCTGCAGTCCAGTTCAATGGTGATGTTCCGCTGTTGGTGACGGTTATCACATTGCTCGCAGGCGAAAAGGGCCCGCCAATAAACCCGGACGAACTGAGACCTGTCGCACTCAAACCCATTGAGGGGGCTCCCGTCACGGTAAGTGTCGTGCTGTTGTCCGTGGCGCTGGTGAAATTACTGTCACCCGCATAGCTGTAAGCGATGGTGTAGATTGATGGCAGCGTGGCATGGGTGTCGTAAGTCGCCGAAAAATTGCCGCCACTTCCGATCGTCGGCGTCACTGATGTGCCATTGATGGTGATTGAAACAGTTTCAGTCGTTGGTGGCAATAAAGTGCCCGAAGCAATCTTGCCGGCGAGATTGATGGAGGCGGTCCCGTAAGCAACGGACTGCGAGGTGGTGAGGTTGGTGAATGCTGGTGCGGCCTTGTTCACCGTCAGTGTGGTGCTCGTGTTTGTGCTGCTGTTGAAATTGGTGGTTGCCGCATAGCTGTAACTGATCGTGTAGGCTGAAACGGAGGCGGGGATTGCCGACGTGTTGAAACTGAGGGAAAAGTTGCCGGCTGTGTTCGTCGTGGTCGTTGTCGACGTCGCGCCATTGATCGTGACCGACACCGTTGATCCCGACGGTGGCGCGACACCGGATGCGGCCGCAAGCTTGCCCGACAAAGTGACCGATGCCGTACCGTAGGTGATGGTGGGTGAGGCTGTCAGCGTTGA
>CANJVS010000159.1 GCA_947477755.1 Verrucomicrobiaceae bacterium
CAGCCACTTTCATTTCCTCGGCAGCGAGTTCCAGCACCGGTTTGAAAAGACCGACTTTCGCATCACGAATCTTAAACTGCGTGGTGTGAACCCCGACAGCCAGACCACCGACACCGGAAGCAATGTAGTAGCGCGTCAAAGCACGCTGACGGCGCTCATCCAGATGACGCCCAGCATTGAGCGCAAGCGGATGCGCCGGGATCGGGAGGCCATGCAGCAGGGCGGCGTGAAAGTTAAAATTGTCCATCCTGAATCTCAAAGTGTGTGGGTTTGCCAATCGTGGCACCGCCCTGCTGCAACCAATGCACGGTGGCCTCAATCATCTCATCGAGCGACACCATGGGCGGGCCGAACAGTTCATAGGATTGGGCTGCATCCCATATCCATGCCATCGGGCTTTCCACTCCCACGATGAGCGGTGGACGATCCAACAGTTCGCCAAAACGCTGCGCCAGTGAGCGAATCGACACGCGCTCCAATCCAGTGACGTTCAGCGCGACTGGTGGTGATCCAGCATGTGCAAGGCATTGAATGGCCCGTGCATTGGCATCGCCCTGCCAGATCACATTGGCCGCGCCCATCGTCACATCCACAGGCAATCCCTGCGCCACCTTTTGAGCGACATCGAGCAGGACTCCGTAACGCAGATCAATCGCGTAACACAGACGAAACAGGAGCGTGCGCGTGCCGTTTTGCTTCGCGAAATGAGTGAATACACGCTCACGCCCCACACATGAATTGGCATACTCACCCGGCGGTGTCAGTGGACTGCTCTCGGATGCCCCGGGGCCATCCGACGGCATCAGCGGATAGACGCAACCCGTCGAGAACACCACGATGCGGGACTTGGCAAAACGCTCCGCCACGATCGCTGGCACCAGCGTGTTCATGACCCAGGTGAGTTCGGGCGCATCACTGGTGCCAAATTTCTGCCCCGCCATGAAGATGATGTTAGGCGCATCCGGCAGCGCAGTTACCGCCGCGCGATCCAGCAGATCGCAGGCGATGGTTTCCACGCCGTGCTGTTGAAGTGCAAGTGCTGCACTGGCAGACGAGAAGCGCGAGACCGCGATCACCCGGCGGTGACCATGTCCGATTTCATCCAACCCGCGCCGCACCATGCGGGCCAGCGTGGGACCCATCTTGCCACCGGCACCAAGCACCATCACATCACCCTCCAGCGCACGCAGTGTATCCAGCACGCCAGGTGTTGGCCGACTCAATGCTTCATCGAGTGCTTCAACGGTGGAGATCGGGTTCATGCGTGGTGCGAGAAAGGGTGGATGCTCATCGTGTGATGTTTTGCTCGCCGGGATCAAGAGCATTTAGCGACCAAAACCAAAACAAATTTCACCCAGCCATGAATGCCGCAATTCCATGCGGGATACCCTCATGAGCACCTGCCCGACTATGGAGTCACCGGCGCTGGGGTTTCACCAGGCGATGCCGGGCGATGCCGCGGAAGCTCGGCTTTGAAGTCACCCAGACTCGACCAGTGCAAACGCTGATCAAGATTCACTTCGGTGACAACGACGGTGCCCCATTCCTTGGCTTGCGCGAGTCGCGTGCCATCCTGGCCAAAGATGGCGGAGACCATCCAGTCGCGTTTAACATCCGTGTGAGTACTGCTGATGACATAGACATGGTTTTCACAGGCCCGCGCGGCGCCGAGCAGAGGGTTGCAGCCCATCACCGGCCACGCGATCACCTCGGCACCGCGGTTGCTGAGTTCACGCGCGACCTCGGGAAAGAAACCATCATAGCAGACCATCATGCCGACCTTTCCAAATCGGGTTTGGAAAACGGGATACTCGTGACCCGGGGTCACTCCGCCCTCAATCTCGGGACGTGGCAGGCAGACTTTACGATACTTGCCCGCAAGCTTGCCGTCGGGACCGATCAGCACGGCGACATTGTAAATGAGTGGGCCGTCCCGCTCGATGAGGCCGGGGACAAGGTACATGCCATGCTTCTTCGCAAGCGCACCGAAGAATTCAGTGGAGGGACCCGGGACTGGTTCGGCAATGTCCAGATAGGTCGAACCGCTTCCGTAAGTGACCGATTCCGGCAGCACCAAGAGGTCCGCCTTTTGCCGGGCCGCTTCCTCGATCATCGGCACATAAGCACGCAGACGCTCCTCCGGTGTTTTGGCATCACGCGGCACAAAATGGACCGTGGCCAGTCGTGCTATGCGTGGCGCTGGTGCCGGCACATTGGTGAGTGAAACCTCGGCCCATTCCAGGCGGGCTCTGGGTGCCCAGCGAAACTCCAACTCAACAACCGCCTGTCTGGCTGCCGATGGCACGTGATAGACATCGCTCAGCGTTGTCCAGCCGTGGGAGTCGGTTGCGCCATCCATGGGATACTCCGGCTCGGAATTTGGTTTCTGTCCTGTCGCATAGGAGGCCGTTGATGGGTCATCATGTTGGACAACCTTGCCTTTTTCATCCCGCCAAAGGACACGCGCGACCCCGGCACGCCGGGGTGATTCAGCACCCGTCATTTTGCGCAGCACGCTGAAGCGGTAATGCTCACCGCCCTTGACCGGAAAAGTCTTTGTCCAGCGTCCAAACAGTCCCTCGCGCGGGCCTGATTCGATGATGAAACTGCCCTGATGATTCGGACCACCTTTCGGATTGTAAGAGAAGTCTGGTCTGATCTCAGCGCGTGGTGAAACAGCCGTCCATCCGTCAGGAGCGGTCGTCTCCGCCGCCATGCCAGCGAAGCCGGCAAGCAGGGCAAGAAAGGTGATGCAGAGTTTCATGCGTGTCGTGGTGGGATGGACCGATTGATTCGTTTTTCCGGAGCTGAGTGGCGGTAAGTACAGACGCTGCAAGTCTGGCCTAAGTTGCCAGCCATTTACTGTTTGGCAACGCTACCACTGTTGGGGCTTGCGACAACTGGCTGAGAGAGGTGGCCTATTGCCGGAAACGCTACAATCCCTTCTCCGCTCTCGGTCCAGAGCGTCAATGGGTGGCGCGCGAAAAAAGAAATAAACACGCATTGGAAAGGCGTGCTTGGCTGGGCCTTTGAGCCTCCCGGCAGGCGGCCTGACATGCGATTCGTCACAATCAAAGGGCATGTACCCGCTCAGGATACTCCAGCCGATGGAAGAACCTCCGGTTCATGTTCCTCCTGACAGCAGAGTTCCAATACTTTCAGCAGTCCGAATCCGATCAGGGTGGGCGGCAGCAGTTGCACGGCGAGTGTCGTCAGCGGACGTGCAACGACGCGTGGAGGAAGCACCTTGAGAATCAGCCCGGCCCCAATCGCCACGGCGACAGCCTTCATCGGTTCACGGCGCACGAAAGCGTCGGCTCTCCCCAGGAGGCGATGAAGACAAAGCTCAGCGGCATGAGGTGGGGCATGTTTGTTCATGATCGTGTAAGCAGCCTAACACAAAGTTGCATTGGGACTTCCCGCCACTTGCTCATTGATGGGCAGATCATGCGCCGTGATTTTTGAAACGGCACGCATTAATTCTTGCCATCCTTATCGAGATCCTCAAAGGATCGACGCACCGTCTCGATCTGCTGACGGTAATGGTCAGCGTCCCCGTAATCAAAGAAGAAGCGGTAGCGGTTGTGCATCGATTTCATGCGCAGTGCATGCTTGATCGGGCACCAGTACTGCTCCGTTCTGGCGGCGATCTCCGTGGCGTAGGCGAGTATCTTCGATCCGCCTCATCCTGATGCCAGCGTCTGTGCTTGGCGATGACAAAAGGCGACCACTGGTTTTAGGTGAACCAGTGGATTAAGCGGCGCAGGTTTTCATGGCAGGTGCGAACGGCTCACCAATCCGGACCACATGGAATGGAAACGCTGAGACCCACCGCCAAATCGCTGCAATGATCAGCGGTGGCGGGAGGCTCCTGGCATCATCATTCACCAAACTAATTATTTGGCAGGCGCTGGAGGCACCGGCGGTGTTGCAGGAGCAGGCTCAGCTACTGGCGAAGGTGCCGCCAGAGTCGTGCTGGACACTTCCTTGGCTGATGGGGGACTTGTGTGGTCGTGCCGAAATGCCTTCCGGCCTTAGCGAATCCATGTTGGCCCACAACGGGAGGACACAGCATTCAGGAAAATGAGGTTTCATTCCTGGGTTATCTCGAAGAGCTTCCCGGCCACAGCGGCGCTCCGGTTTTCATCGTCGGCCGCGGCACGCGACCAGAACTGGTTGGCATAGTCATCCAGCGCATCGGCCCCAGGACCTCCACCTGCTCCCATCTTGCTGTCGCGGTCGATGTGGACACGATTCGCGAGACTCTGGCCATGCTCACGAGCACCGAGAATCACACTACGCCAGCGCGAGTCGCAAAGGCGAAAATTCAAGACATTGAAACCACCACGCTTAGCAAAGCGCCGGCCATCAGGTCAATATCCGCACAGGCTTCACTCATCCCCGAATAATAACATCATTTGCTTCCAAATCGTATACGCCTAGCTTTCATCATCGGAAATGCCATCTCATCCATTCGATTCCGGATACTGATAAAACCAAGCCCGAGCAGCCTAATCAGCCCGACACCACCAATTCCATCCGATGAACACACTGAACTCCATCCTTGTTGCCATTGACTTCTCCACAGGCTCACGCGCTGCTCTGGAACAGGCGGCGCGCATTGCCCGGCTGCAGGGGGCGAAATTGAATGTGCTGCACGTCATCGACGAGTCAGCTCTGAGCGCAGTGGCAAGCAGTCACGGATCGGACTTCGATCTTGAAGTCAGCAAATCAACCACAGGAACCAGTGCGGCCATTCAACGCTGGCTGGAAAATGTTCCGCAGCCAACCTGCTGCCAGATTCACATCGTGATCGGCAATCCCCTGCATGAGATCCTTGAGCAGATACGGAAGCTTGAGCCCGACCTGCTCGTCGCTGGCATTGCCGGTGCCGGGAACACGCCTGCGGGTGCTGGTTCGGTCTCCCGCAAGTTGGCGCGCAAATGCCCCTGCCGGGTTTTGCTTGTTCGGGCAGATCACTCGCACCCATTCCGCAAAGTCGTTGCCGCCATTGATTTCTCAGAAATCTCCCGCGAAGTGGTCGCCGCCGCGCGCCGGATTGCTGTCAAGGATGGTGCCACGATTGATTTTCTGCATGTGTGGCAGGATCCATGGACTGCCCTGCCCTACTCCGCGCCATTTGGTGAAATTGGCATGCCAAACATGATCACCACCACCCCGGAGCAGCGGGATAATTTCATCAAAAACCTGCGCGCTGAACTCCACGAATTTGTGAGCGAAGCGGCGCAGGGCATTCAATCATCAGAAGTGCTTCATGAGGCAATGAACTATGGCAACGGGGTCGCGGCCCATGCCGAGGAAGTGAAGGCGGATTTGATCATCGTCGGCCACAGGGGGCGCACCAACCTGCGATACGTCCTTCTGGGATCCACGGCTGAGCGCCTCCTGACAATGCTTCCCTGCTCAATGCTCGTCGTGAAACCATCCACCGAAGTCTAATCATCATGAAAACCATCATAGTCCTGACCGACCTTTCCGACCTGACATTCAAGGTGCTCAAACAGGCGCACACCCTGGCCGCCGCCTTCCATAGTCAGGTGATCATCCTGCATGTCGTGACGAAGGAACCCGTGGTCTTTGACGTCGGACTTGCCTCGCCCACCATCCTGCAGACGCCCTCGAAGGAGACGCCCTCGAAGGAGACGCTCGAAAAGCATTACGCGCAGCTATTGGATTTGAGCGACTCTCTGAACAAATTCGGAGTCAGCGCAAGCGTGGAGCAACTGGATGACGCAAGCGTGGAGAACGTACTCGCAGAAACCCGTCGGCTCGGAGCCGACCTGATTATTCTTGGCTCACATCACCACAGCACGCTTTACCGCATGCTCGTCGGCACGGTCACAGACGACGTGCTCAAGCATGCCCATTGCCCAGTGCTTGTGGTGCCTGGTGACGTTAAGCCATCGGAGAAAACGTGAACTCCTGGCGCCGAGCATTGCCATGGCCGGTGCCAGCCATGCATGTGGACTTACTTTCGTGTCACTTCATCCACATCCTTCATCCCTGCTTTCTCCGCCATGTCCGAGACTGAGGCGGGCGCTGCTGTCCATCTCGCAGCAGGCGGAGCGCGATCTTGAACAGATGGCCTCTGGTGATTCCCTAACACGGATCCACTCACTACGCGTTCGCATGAAAAAGCTGCGCGCCATCCTGAGGCTCATTGAGCCGGGTGTGCCCGCGGCCAGCCTGAAGGTTATCCAGAGAGACATGCGCGCGAAAAAATTAAATCTGCCGCTGCGGCTCGTTCATTGCGCCCAGGACTGGGTCGTCACGGGTGACCTTCCCCTCGTGATGCCGGATGATCAGTTGTTCCGCGATCAACGGTGTCCAAAGCTGTGCTCGAAAAACCAGGACGGCGCGGCCGCCTGTCGTGCATGCGCTGCGTATGACGGGTCGGCCAACTGGGTGCGCATCGGGGGTTGCGAGCCTCTTTCCCATGCGTTGTGCGAGCTGTGACACGTCCATA
>CANJVS010000160.1 GCA_947477755.1 Verrucomicrobiaceae bacterium
CTCCACGGTCATTTCCAGAAGCGTTTTGTCGCCAAACAACTTGAGCAACTGCTTCGGCAGGGCATCGCGGCTGATTGGCCAGAAGCGCTGTCCACTGCCTCCGGCAAGAATGAGAGCGTATCGGGAATGGGTGCCTGGGGGATTCATCGGGCGGACATTGTAGCATTCACAGCGGCGAGCAAATTCCACTTTGGAGAATCTTTGAAGATGCTATGCTTCCGCCGCTATGACTGAAAGCACCACCGAAAGCCGATACGAGAACTACGCCACCGTGATCGCCCCTGCAGCCGCCGGCTGTGCTCTGGGCCTCCTGTTTGGTCGCGGCATGACCCGCAATTCATCAAACATCGTCGCACTGACCCTGCTGGCTGCCAGTGCGGCCATCGCCGCACCCGTGATCACCGACCTCGTGCAGCGCACGGTCAACCGGCCCAGCACCGAGCGCGGCAGCCGGCGGAGGCTTGAAGGCATCCGCAACAATGCCCCCGAATCTGATCTGACCGACTTCTTTGTGGATTCACCCATCTCCTTGATGCACTGAACAAACTCCCCATCCCAATGAATATGAACAAGCTCACCACCACAGCCCTCCTGCTCGCCTCGGCGGCCTTCCTGACCAACTGCAGCACCGCCGAATCGGATGGCCGTCAGTACTCCTTTTCGAGCCCGTCACCGATTCAAGGCAAGATGGGTGTCTCGTTCA
Source organism: Verrucomicrobiaceae bacterium (assembly GCA_947477755.1). Taxonomy (GTDB): domain Bacteria; phylum Verrucomicrobiota; class Verrucomicrobiia; order Verrucomicrobiales; family Verrucomicrobiaceae; genus Prosthecobacter. The sequence goes on from CANJVS010000160.1 coordinate 704, forward strand.
AGCGTGTGCCGATTCCCGGTGCTCAGGTCTCCACCACCGAGAGCAAGCCCAAGACCATCGAGTCCGATGGACTCCTCGGTGCCCTCACCCGCGACACCAGCAACGATTCTCCAGGCCTCCTGGATTTCCACAGCAAGCCGGATGAACCCGGTGCCAGCTATTGGATGCACGGTTCACAGTCCCCTTCCCCCCTTGAGGGCAAGATGGGTGTGCGTGTCTCCCGGCGGAAGAAGTAATCCCGCAGGCAAGAGTTCACCCTCCTCATCGTTTAGGCGCGCACTGACCATGCGCGCCTTTTTCTTTGCCTTCATCCTCTCAGCTCTTGGCCCTCTGCCCGCATCTGCAGACAGGCCCAATATCATCGTCATTCTCAGCGACGATTTTGGCTATGGCAGCACCGGCGCTTATGGCGCTGACGGCTCGCTCATCCAGACGCCGAATCTTGACCGCCTCGCCAAAGAGGGTCGCCGGTTCACGGATGCCAATACCACCTCGTCAGTGTGCTCACCCACGCGTTATTCGGTGCTGACTGGACGCTACTGCTGGCGCACTTCGCTGAAGCATGAGGTGCTGAGTACCTTCTCCCCGCTGCACATCGAGACGACCCGCCTCACCATGGCATCGCTTTTGAAAAAACAGGGCTATCAAAATGCCGCCATCGGGAAGTGGCATCTCGGCTATGGAGCGGCTGATGACTCACCAAAGTGGCGCAGCGACTACACGGCGGAACTTTCACCAGGGCCGCTCGACATTGGTTTCGACTATCACTTCGGTGTGCCGAGCAATCATGGCGACCTCACGGGGGTTTATGTTGAGAATCGATTTGTTTACGGCCTGCGCTCCGGAAAAATCCCTGCAGGCATGAGACTCCCAGGTCCCGATTCCGATGATCCGAACTTCAAGGCCACTTACACCAAGGACGACACCGAAAGCGGGCGCGCCACCATACTTGAACTCGATGCCCCGCGCCGCGTGAATGAGCGGGTTATGCCTCAACTCACGAGGAAGGCCGTCGAGTGGATCAGCAAACAGAAAGCCGGCACACCCTTCTTTCTCTACTACACGCCGGTGGCCGTCCACAATCCCGTCACGCCTGAAAAAGATCTCGCCGGCAAAAGCAAGGCGGGCATCTATGGCGACTGGATCCATGAACTGGATCGAAGCGTCGGCGGCATCCTCGACGCGCTTGATCAAAGAGGCTTCACTGAGAACACACTCATTGTTTTCACCAGCGACAATGGTGGCGTCTTCAAGCCTGAAAACGACAGCGTGCAGACCGCAGCCTTCAAGGCAGGTCTCAAGGTGAATGGCCATCTCCGTGGCGGAAAACACAACGTCTGGGAAGGCGGATTCAAGGTGCCCTTCATCGTCCGCTGGCCAGGCAAAGCACCGGCCGGCACGGTTTGCAGTGAAATGATCAGCCTTGCCGACCTGCTCGCCACCACAGCCGCCATCGTCGGGGAAAAAATGCCCGCAGTCAGTTCAGGTGCCGAGGACAGTCACAACGTCCTTCCAGCCTTTCTCGGACAGGAGGTGAAACCTGCCCGCGCCGACATGATCGTCCACAGCGCAGATGGCGTGTATGCCATCCGCCAGGGCCCGTGGAAGTGGATCGAAGGCGTGCCTGTCGACGACATCAAACCCGCCCTGCGCCGCACTCATGCGGATGAGTTCAAACCCCAGCTCTACAACGTGAAGGATGACCCGTCCGAAACCAGAGACCTGAGCGCCAGCCATCCCGAAGTCGCGAAACAACTCTCTGCGCTCCTCAACCGCTACCGCGACGGAGGTTACAGTCGCGAGTTGCCACCCATCGTTGAAAAGAAACCCGAGCAGGCGGCCCTGCTGCCGCCAGCTTCCGGCACAACCGTTCTGGAAGCCTCGTTGGAAACCCTGCCGGGCAAGCCATGGGCGGTCGTCCGCGGCGATTGGACTGCGAAAGAGGGCGGTGTCTGGGGCCTGCAAAAAGGCGCCGCCGATCAGGGAGCCACCCTGCGCGTCCCAACAAACATCACCGACGGCAGCATCGATTATCAAATCCAGTTTCGCGGTGCCAACCGGCACTCACTGCGCATCGAAACAGGGGATAAACGCGGCAGTTTTCGCATCGAACTCAGCCGCACCTACGTCGGCATCACCAAGAATCCAGGCATCGGCGAGGACAAATCCAAGACCGAGCCACTCGCCCGCAAAAACCTCGATCTAAGCCCCAATCTATGGTTCCCCGTCCGCATCACCTTCAAAGGCCAGCAGGCCACCGTTCAGGTGAACGACACCATCATCAGCACCAGGCATCCCATCCTCGGTGAGCCCAAGACGGGGGCTGAATTTCCTTGTCTTCGGCGACCGTGCCGGTTTCAGAAATCTTCAGGTGCTGCATTGATCTGGCGCACCCAAAGAAAACGCGCGCAGCCTTAGGGCTGCGCGCGTTGAAACGTCAATCAAAAGGCCTGCCAATGGTGGCGGCCCGCAAGATTTTTAGAACTTGTAGCGAACGCCGAGATTGAGTCCGAACAAGTCGTCCAAACCACTGCTATCGGAGAGGCCGATGGTACCGGTTGCAAAAATGTCGGCACTTGGGCAGACCTCATAGAGGAGGCGCAGAAAACCAGACCAGTCAGCAAGCGCGCCACCATTGCTGTTGTAGGTGACGCCCGCATGGGTTTCAAAAGCACCGAACTTGGCGCGAAGGTGCGGAGTCACATAGACACCCCAGCCATTCTGCGATCCAACGCCGGCGACAGATCCAACCTCGGCATAACTGGCACCCACTTCCGTGACAAAGTGAATGTTTCCGGTCAATGGGATGTAGCCGCCGATGCCACTATTCAGTGTCCAATAGTTAGCGCTCATATGCGCACCTGGAATAGTAAAATTCATATCACTCCAGGCGCCATTTGCGGCCACATAAAAATTGTTCGCCGGAGAGTACTCGAGTCCGAGGGCGATGCCATTGCTGTCAACGTCCAAGGGGTTGAACTGCGCCCACTGGCGCAGCCATGACAGGGAGACGTTGTTATACGAAATGTCGCTCGGTGCAACCGTCGGGGAAATGGCAGCAGGAGCAGGTGTCCCTGCGTGCGCAGCAGTAACAACAGCCAGCGCAAGGAATGCAAAAGTCTTTTTCAACATGATTGTTAGGTAGTGTGGGTTGGAGGTGCTAAGCGAACCGCCCCGGAGTTTCCCGAAGACAGTCCGTCGATGACGGACTGTCTTTATGAAATAGGGAGACCAGAATCAAGCCGTGGCCTTTGAATATTTCGGTTTTTGAAGACGTTGTTGCCGACCCTCCCGGCTGTGCTCCCTTCCCATCCTGTTTTATGATCCGATTCTTACTGCCTCTGGCACTTCTCACCACCGTCCTGCTTGCCGACGAAACCGCCACGCCCGTCGATCAGATCAAGCTCAAGAAGGACTTCAAAGTCGAGCTGCTCTACACGGTGCCGAAAGGCGATCAGGGCTCATGGGTCAGTCTCTGCCTGGATGACAAAGGCCGCCTCATCGCCTCGGATCAATACGGGGCGCTTTACCGCATCACCCCGCCGGCGATTGGCGGCCATCCCCCGGATACCAAAATCGAGAAGAGCAACCTCCCCATCGGCGCGGCGCAGGGCATGGCCTTTGTGAAGGGCGCAATCTATCTCCAGGTGAATGGTGACGAGTTTCAGGGCCGTGGTTTATACAAAGTCAGTGACACGAATGGCGACGACACTTTTGACAAGGTCGATCTCATCCGCTGCTACACCGAACGCGCCGGCGAACACGGGCCGCACTACGTCGTGCCCGGCCCTGATGGCGAGAGCATTTACGTCATCGTCGGCAATCAAACACCGCTCACCGAGTTCACCAAAAACCGTGTGCCCGCCGTGTGGCAGGAGGACCTGCTGCTGCCGCGAATCTATGGCCGCGGCTTCATGAAGGATGCCCTGGCACCGCGCGGCTGGGTGGCCAAGGTCAGTCTCGACGGCAAGCAGTGGGAACTCATCACCACAGGCTTTCGCAACGAATATGGCGCGGCCTTCAATCACGAGGGCGATCTCTTCACCTTCGACGCCGACATGGAATGGGACATGAGCCTGCCCTGGTATCGCCCCACCCGCGTTTGCCAGGTGCTCAGCGGCAGTGAGTTCGGCTGGCGCAATGGCTCCGGCAAATGGCCCGTGCGCTGGGAGGACAGCGTGCCGCCGTTGAAAGACATCGGCCCCGGTTCACCCACCGGCACCCAGTTTGGTTATGGCTCCAAATTCCCCGCCAAATACCAGGAGGCCTACTTCATCTGTGACTGGAGCTATGGCAAAATGTACGCCGTCCATCTGCGGCCTGATGGTGCGGGTTATGCCGCCGATTTTGAAGAATTCATGAGCGCGCAGCCCATGCCCTTCACCGATCTCGTCATCAATCCGAAGGACGGAGCCATGTATGTCAGCATCGGCGGACGCAAGACACAGTCCGCGCTGTATCGCGTCACCTACACCGGCAGCGAGTCCACCGAGCCCCGGCCAATGAAGCTCGAAGGAGAAGCGAAGCGCCTGCATGAACTTCGGCGCAGCCTCGAGGCCTTCCATGGCCGGCAGGATCCCGCAGCGGTGGCGGCAGCCTGGCCGAACCTGGCGCATCCGGACCGTCTCATCCGCAACGCCGCGCGCATCGCCATCGAGCATCAACCCGTGGCCGGCTGGAAGGATAAGGCGCTTGCCGAGACCAACCCGCGCGCCGCCTTGACCGCACTCATGGCCCTGATCCGCCATGGTGCCAGGGCCGACCAGTCCGCCGTCATCACCGCCCATGATAAAATCGCGATCGATGGACTTGATCCGCTCAGCCTAACCACCCTGCTGCGGAATTACACACTCGCCTTCCTCCGTCTCGGCGAACCAACTTTGGAACAAAAGAAAGCCTGCATCGCGCGCTTCGCCCCGCTGTTCCCGAACCGGGACACCGGCCTCAGTCAGGATCTCTGTGAAATGCTCGTGTATCTCGGTGATGAAAGCGTCGTCGCCAAAGCCGTGCCACTCGTCAACAACGCCCCAACACAGGAGGAGCAGATCGGTTATGCGAAGAGCCTCCGCCTCGCCAAAGTCGGTTGGACGCCCGCGCTGCGAGAGGACTTCTTCAAGTGGTTCAACCGCGCAGCCACCTACACTGGCGGAGCCAGCTTCGGGCTCTTCATTCATGACATCAAACGCGACAGCCTCGCAGGCTTAAGCGCTGATGAAACCCTGGCGCTCAAGCCCATCCTCCAGGCCCCGCCTCTGTCGAAAACACCCACCTTTGCCCCCAAGCCGCTGACATTCGTGAAGCAGTGGACCGTGAAGGATTTCGAAAGCGTGCTCAACGTCGGTCTTGAGGGCGGGCGCAATTTTGAAAACGGCCGCAACAGCTTCGGGGCCATCGGCTGCTTTGCCTGCCACCGTTTCAACTTTGAAGGCGGTGCCGTGGGCCCTGATCTGACCAGTGTGAGTGGTAAATTCGGCCCGCGTGATTTGCTTGAGTCCATCATCGAGCCCAGCAAGGAAATCAGCGATCAATACGGCAGCATGGACTTCAAATTGAAAGACGGCGGACTCGTCGTCGGCCGCATCATGAACCTCAAGGAGGACACGCTCATGGTGAACATCAACATGCTCGACCCGAACGCCATCCAGTCACTCAAGCGCGACAACATCGCCAGCATCCAGCCCAGCAAGACCAGCATGA